>JAITJB010000208.1 GCA_031279155.1 Deltaproteobacteria bacterium
ATTTGCTAATATTAATAATATATTCTACGCTTCTTTTGTTATGAATTATAGATACAATGACACTATTATTAATGACCTAATTTTAAAAAAGACTGGCTATTGCTCTCGTGGGCGTTGGACTACTACTGGCCGCCTGTCCTGACATCAGTTGACAATTTTTTGGCCCGAAAACAAAAGAATAAAGATTTGTTGTAGTTTACCAAGAAAGCCTCCTTCTTGACGCCCAAAAACCTAGGCTGGAAGTTTTTTTATCGTAAAATATCATGGTCAATTTTCTCGATGGGATGCCTAGCTATTTATTTTCTCGCGGCTTTAAGTTCCGGCTCTTTGTGTTTGTCCTTGACCTCGTTCTTACCTTTGTTTTTGACCGCCACAGAGAGGATTTTAGAAAACTTATCACAAAAAAAAGAACTCGTCATATTCAAAGAAAAAGCCCTAAAGCCTTTGTTTTAAAGACTTTCGGGCAATATAATCTAACAGAAAATTACAACTGGTGGATCTAAGGCGGCTTAATCCGCCGCCTCTCTGCGGCCAGGTTGGCCTTCAGGGTACTAAGGATCGCGTTTTCTAGCCGTCCCCTTCATTGGCTGGGCCCGCGCCCAAGCCAAGGACGGATGCGGCGTGAGGGTTTGGTGAGTGGCGGAGGCTTTGTACTCACTTCCCGTACGGCGCCCCGTACCCACGCCCCATACGGCGCCTTAGTAAAATCCCCTCTAAATCTAGCGACTCGCTGGGCCAAGAAACCCTAAAATACCAACAAAAACGCCGATAAGGTCAGAGCTTGATGGCGCCGGCGCGGGCGCTCCGCTTGGGACTCTTTGGCTGGTTCTGAAATTGTAAATCCCTTGAGACTTGCTCGCAAGCCAATTGCGCCTCGCGCTTGACCTCGTCAACTGCCTTTTTGACTTCCGGAGGCAGTTGGCTTTGATCAATCTTTTTCAGATCCTCCACGGTGAGGCCCGCAGAGGCCATATTTTGATCGAACATGGCGTCGATCCTAACTATCTCATTTTTGACGTCATCAAGCCGGGCCAGCATGGCTTGCACTTCAGCGTCGGTCCTGGACATTTTCTCGGCCTTTCTTAACATTCCCTGGATAGGGACGGGTCTTGCTACGCCGACAAAGCGAGCGCTAAAACCATGGAACATTACGGACTAAAACCTGGCTCTCTAGATTGGCGGCCAGATGAAAAAAAATCACCAATACGCGGAGCTCGCCTCCGAGCGCGGACACGATAGGACCATAAAATAGATAATATCCTACATTATGATATATCTAAAAAAATGATAAAACCGATCTTTCAACCAAATTAGTCTCAGCTGTTCATAAATCTAATGCATAAAGCTAGACTATTTGCTACTATTGAAAATAATGCATAGTTAGCCTTGTTCGGCCTGTCGAAGACAATTGAAATAGCGTTCACTAAAATGGCTCATTTTGAGCCATTTTAGAAATCGACTGGGCGCAAAAAACAACTATGCGTATAGCGATCCTTTATAGTCAGCTCGTCATAGAAGATATGGTTTTCGCACTTTTCTTAGCTAGGCTAAGGGCTATTTCTCAGTGTTGGCGACAGATAGTCCACAAGGAAAAGACACCGGTTATTCCAAGAATAGAACTACTCGATCTTGTGCTTCCAGGAACTCCCAAGGGCCTTAGTGGCGGCATCCACGATGGTCGTATACTTGGTTATGAACAGCTTGGCGTCTCTCGTAACATCCATGATTTTGTTCTCGACATCTTGCAGATGCGTAAACAAAGATTTAGCGGTTAAACCCCATAGATATATATCTGGATCTTCTCCGCCCTCGAATTTTAAGCCCTTTTGTTCGCAGTACTCCCTTACATGCTCCACGATCGGGGCGTCGGCGGCCTTCCTTTTCGCTTCCTCCACACGGGTCAATTGGGCGCTGCCAGCCCTCTTCATACAGTATTTCCAGTTATCTACGACCTCCAATAAATCGGATTTGAGATCGTCCAATATAACCTTCCACTCCTGACCCATCTCACTTTCCAAGAAAGCTTCGAATAAAATGGGGGGGACGTATTGAGAAACTTGTTTGCCACTTAAATCTACCCATTTGTCCGCATCAGGGTCAACAACGGGCGGTAAAGTACCGGTATAGATATTCGACATGTTATCTTCTCCTTAATTTGCTTGACAAAGTTCCACTCAAAATCTGAGGAGCGTGGAGTTGTCGGTTTTTGGTCTGAATCTTCAGTCACCATCTCGGTCTGGACGAATGCTACCTGGGAATCCAACCTTTTTAAACTCCCGAATCTGAGCCATTTTGGTCGCCGCAACAGTGTCGGACGGGGACATTTTCTCCGCCTTTATTTGTTTTCCGGCGGCTGTTGGCCGGCAGAGAACTTTCTCAGATCCTCCTTTGTGACGCCCACGGTCTTCATAAGGCGATCGAAGTTCTCATCAAGCTTATCCAATTCGTTTTTGAGTTCAGAGAGCTGGGCCAGTTTGGCTTCCACGTCAATTTCTAAATTCGACATTTTCTAGGCCTTTCTTCGCAATTTTTGGGTAAAGGCGGGTCGTTTGGCGCCGATGAGACGAACGAAAAGGGCCGCTAAGGCTTTTCCGAAAAGACATACAAGGCCCAAGAGTCTCACGGGAGGTTCAAAACAATACCGCCGCGATTTCAGCTGGCTCATCCATGGTGCGCGGGCCGGCTTGGGCCATTGTACGCGCGTATGGAATTATACATTTAAAATTTACCATAATAAGTATACTTTGGCAACCCGCCCGGCGCCCTTGGTTCTTCATCGGCTCAACCTGTGGATAGTCCCGTGGTTCCGATTGCCGCTTCTATCGTTCTTTCAGTCGTCCCGCCTACCCAAAACAATACCCAAACTGGCTTTTCAAATAAAGCTCCATCATCTTCTAAGATCGTTTTAATCATTGTGGACCACATCGATCCTGATCCACATCAGCCCAGAAAGTTTTTTGCGAGCTTTTTATTGGAACAACTTAAACAGTCAATCTCTTCGACGACTTTGCTTGACCCAATTTTAATCAGGGAAAATGAGTCAAAACCCCGATATTATCTGATCGCAGACCTGGAGAGAAGATGGAGATCTATTAAGGAGCTTAACTTAGACAAAATTGGCTGTCGTATCTTGTCAAAAGCTTCTTTAGACTACTCTTTGGTATCATTATCTCAAAACGTTTATCGAGAAGATTTTACCGCCATGGAAAAAGCCATGGCCATCGAGAGTATCTTCGTTAAAATGAAAAGTGAGGGTGATACGGCTGACCTGACCGCCTTAATCGCCAAAATCCATTTGTCTAAATGCTACGTTCTTTAATTACTCTAAATTAGTAATCTTGAGTCAGAAATTAGAGCCAAACCCTAAAATCAAATTTATGGTCCTAGCCAAAATTGCTTCGTCTCGCCAAAATGTCCAACTTTGAAGCGAAGATGGATAAGTTTGGTGA
>JAITJB010000171.1 GCA_031279155.1 Deltaproteobacteria bacterium
GTTCCAGGCCACTCCGTGGGCTAAGGCCAGATTTGAAGTGAAAAAAAAGCCAAAAATAAGGAAGCTAAAAAGAGTTAAGGCAAAAGTAGGTGGGCCGACAGTCGTCAAACCGCAGATCCCCTTGGATCTTAGACAGTAACCGCACAGGGGTGATTTCATACATCCTCCAAATTCAAGTCCAATTTAAAAAGCTTTTGATCATAGGATCAAAAAAAAGCTGATGCCTGTGAATCTAGTATTCTCAAGCATCAGCCTTCGTAGCTAACTAACTTCGACTCAAAATATACCTTAATCGCGAATTCAAAGCAAGGCTATGTACCATAGGAAGGCGAGAGCGATTAAAGCCGCCCAAGCCAAGAGGGCTTCCATATGGGTATAGAAGGCTGCCTACGCAGCCATGAGATTGTTATTTAAGTTTGTTCTTGGTCCGGTTTTACTGGACCGATTTTTGCACGCGAGACGCGTTGATTTGGGGGTTTTTTTATGAACAGTGGAGACACCGGCTTTGTACTTGTGGCGGCAGCCCTAGTCTTTATCATGACTCCGGGCTTAGGCTTTTTCTACGGGGGTTTGGGCCGAAGAAAAAACGTCATCAACAACATCATGGCCTCGACCTTCATCTTGGGTCTAGGCATTTTCATGTGGGTTTTAATTGGTTACTCGCTCTCCTTTACCGGGGATAATTATGGCATCATCGGATCTTTAAGTAACTTTGGCCTTAAGGATATTGGTTTTACCGATCCCTCGCCTTACGCGCCGACCATACCATCGCTGGCTTTCGTGGCCTTCCAGATGATGTTCGCTTTAATCACCCCGGCCATCATCACCGGGGCGGTTGCTGGTCGCATGAATTTTAAAGCTCTCTTTATCTTCATTGCCCTCTGGTCTATAGTGGTCTACTATCCACTGGCCCATATGGTTTGGGGCAACGGTTATTTGGGAGCTAACGGCATCCAATCGATCGATTTCGCTGGCGGTAACGTCGTCCATATATCGAGCGGCGTGAGCGGTCTGGTATTGTGTATCTTATTGGGTAAGCGCCAGGGCTACGCCTCGACAAGCTATAGGGTCCACAACGTGCCCTTTGTGGCTCTGGGCATGGCCATGTTGTGGTTTGGCTGGTTTGGTTTTAACGCTGGCAGCGCCTTAGCCGCCAATGAGCTAGCCGCCCACGCTTTTATGACCACGGCCATAGCTACGGCTGCCGGTCTTCTGTCCTGGATGGCCATTGACATGGTTTTAAAAAACAAGCCCACCTTGATAAGCACCTGCACCGGCGTGGTGGTAGGCTTGGTAGCCATAACCCCAGGGGCCGGCTTTGTCCCGATCTGGGCGGCCTTGATTATCGGGGCCTCGGCTGGACCAGTGTGCTACTTTGGTATCACGCTGATTAAAAAGAGACTTAAGATTGACGACGCCCTTGACGCCTTCGGCTGCCACGGTATTGGCGGCATTTGGGGCGGGATTATGACCGGGGTATTTGCTAACCCCATCATAAATTCCGGCGCCAACCCTGGCTTAGTCTACGCTAATTTTGCCGAAGGGTTCTCTAAAGGTTGCCAGCAGTTTATCGCTCAAATTGAGGGCGTTTTGATCTCTATCGCTGTAGCGGCTATAGGCACTCTCATCTGCGCCTTCATAGTTAAGCTTATTACTCCACTTAGAGTTTCCAAGCGCGATGAGCTCATTGGTCTGGACATGTCTCAGCACGGCGAGAACGCTTATCCCTCCTTTACCGGCCTAGATTGATACACTACCCTTAGCTACAATGAGGAATATATAAAATGATAAAAATTGAAGCCATCGTCCGCGAGGAAAAACTTGAGGACGTTAAATCGGCCCTAAACGCCATCGAGGTTAACGGCATCACCGTTTTCCAGGTCATGGGCTGCGGCGCCCAGAAGGGCTATACCGAGATGGTCCGCGGCAGTAAAGTTGACGTGAGTCTTTTGCCCAAGGTTAAGTTTGAGATTGTCGTCTCCTCCGAAGAGTGGGAACAAAAGACTATTAAGGCCATTCAGGAGGCCGCCTTTACCGGCAAGATCGGCGACGGGAAGATCTTTAGTTACGACCTAAGGAGCGCCATGCGCATCCGCACCAAGGAGACTGGTTACGACGCTCTAAATTAAGTCTTGGGCCTTGGCTTAATCATATTACCTAAAAAAAGGCCTTGACGGGTAAAAGTCAGCTGTGCTAAATTCACGAGATTCAGGTCGGGCATAGTTCTGACCGAAGCTTTAATAACAAGAATTTTGCGCTCGTAGCTCAGCTGGATAGAGCGCCGGACTACGAATCCGTAGGTCAGAGGTTCGAATCCTCTCGGGCGCGCCATTATTTTTAAGGACTTACAGTATTTATGCTGTAAGTCCTTTCTCTTTTTTTCAACCCTATTTCTACCCTGGCGGCGGCCGCATCAAGTTGTTTTCCATGGAAGTAAAGGGCGATAAGTACGTCAATTGAGCCCCTGGCCGTGACTTTTTTTAGAACGTAAAAAACCTCGCGGCTTTTCATTCATTTCTAGGCCCTCGGGTGGATAGTAAATTACTCGCGCGCCCAAGTAATTGTGCGTCCAAATCCTCACGCCAAGGCAAGTCCTCACGCGTCCAAGTCCTCCCGCCAAAGCAAGTCCTCTCGCCAAAGTAAGTCCTCCCGCCAAAGCTGGTACTCTCGAGAGCCGTACGCTCCCTAAAGCTTTTTTTGATTAATAAGCCGGCATACCAAATCGCAATATCTCTGGCCATGGCATCACCAAAGAGGTCGGCTTAGGGATTATGGCGCCTTAGAAAAAGAGGCGCTAGAGAAATATTAAACTACTCTCTAGGCATTAAAATATTTCATTAAGCCCTAAGCATTTTTTTGTCATGCCATCCAAACGTCGCTTTGGTCCGGTTTATAAGAGACGCCCGGAGGACTCTAAGATAAAAAAAAATTTAAAAATATTTTGAGAAAAAAAAACCGCTGGGCTTACGTATTCTTTATAGCCCACAGGCTAAACTTTTTTAGTTGTGATAATATTTCTATTGATGAGATGTGCGCAATAGCGCAGGGCTTTTCAGGTTTTGCCTAAAGTTAGGCTAAGAGCTAGTGGTTCTTACAGGGTTTTTTGAGGTGGGAAGTGAGATACCAAGTTGACGATCGACCGCCGTTTTTAACTCTTCTTTTGTACGGCCTTCAGTGGTGGGTGGTGACTCTCCCTTGCGTAGTGGTGACCGGGGCGGTCATTGCTTCTCTTCATTATCCGGACTCAGGCTCGCGGATCTGGTACCTACAAAAGCTCTTTGGCGTCTGCGGCTTGGTTATGACCGCTCAGGTCATTTTTGGCCATAGGCTGCCTTTAGTCATAGGACCGGCTACGGTCTTAATGATCGGGATAGTGGCCTCGCTATCTTCGGGGCTTGAGGCTCTCTATAGTTCCATCTTTATCGGCGGGCTAATTACCTCGGTTATTGGTTTTACTAACATGCTCTCGCGGGTTAGATCGTTATTTACCACGAGGATCGTAGCGGTTATTTTAATTTTGATAGCCTTTACCCTAAGCCCGGTCATGTTAAGGTTGATTACTTCTGGTGAGAAGCCTGGAATATTATTACTATTAGCCGTAGTCTTAGTCTTCTTGCTTATTGCCTTAAATGAGGTCTTAAAAGGCGCTTTAAAATCACTAACCATAGCCCTAGGCCTTACCGTGGGGTCTATCTTATATTTTTTGGCTTATGCCAGCGGGCCTTCTTTGGAGGCTATAGTACATCCTACCGAAAAGCTTTTTTTTATTGGCTTTAAGTTTGAGGTGGGGACGATCTTAGCCTTTCTTCTCTGCTTTTTTGCTTTAACTATCAACGAAATGGGATCGGTTGAGGCGGTGGGTAATATCTTAAAGGCCGATGACATGGATAATCGCCTCCGGCGCGGCGTAGGCGTAACCGGCTTAGGTAACGCCATCTCAGGCTCTATGGGAGTTATCGGTCAGGTGGATTTTTCCATGAGCGCCGGGCTTATCTTAGCTACCGGTAGCGCCTCGCGTATTGCTTTCATTCCGGCAGGCGTAGCTTTAATAGCCTGCGCTTTTTTGCCTTCTTTTGTGAGAATTTTAGCTTCTATTCCTCTACCGGTCATGGGGGCCGTGCTATTATACACGATGGTCTCGCAGCTAGCGGCAGGATTATCGATGCTGGTCCAGGACAAAGCTATTACCTCGTATGCCCAAGGGATCACAGTGGGCTTACCGCTCATGATAGGACTTTTAGTTGCCTTTGCCCCCATAGAGGTCTTTGAGGCCTATCCGTCCATAGTCCGGCCAATAATTTCTAACGGCTTTGTTATGGGGACTCTCTCGGTACTCTTTATGGAGCACGTAGTTTATCGGAAAAAAAATTAGGGGGGCTTTTTTATGCGCTACCAATACAAGACAAAGAGGGTCTGCTCTAAGGCCATAACCTTTGAGATAAATGACGGGCTGGTTAGCGGGGTAAAATTTGATGGGGGCTGCGACGGTAACCTAAAAGGTATCTCGCTATTAACTGAGGGTAGACCGGCAGCCGAAGTAGCCGAAATGCTGGCCCACGTTAAATGCAAGAAAAAGAGCACCTCATGCCCGGCTCAGCTTTCCTTGGCTTTAAAAGAAGCAATCAAAAAAGCCGAAAGTGAAAGCATTAAACAAACCGATAAGATCTAGATAAGCCTAAGTAAAAATTCTTTTACGCCTTCAAGCGGGCGGCCTAAATTTGAGTACTCGGTTTTATTGACGATAAGCTTTCCCTGCGGGGTCAACCGATTGCGGCGGTGGCCGCTAGAAACTAAAGCTAAAACCTTTTCGTAGTCAGCCGGCCCTTCGGGCCCGAAGGTTAAGGTTAGGCCCTCGGTTCCGCCCTCGAGGCGGCGGACCCTAGCTTTCCTGAGCCTTAGTTTTACGCAGGTTAAGTCAATGAGATTTAAAGCTTCTTGGGGCAGGGGACCTAAGCGATCTTCCATCTCAGAAGTTATGTCTAAGGCCTCTTCTTCGGTGGCTGCCGTAGATAGCCTTCTATAGATATCTAAACGGACTTCGGTATCCTTGGCGTAACTCTCGGGCAAAAAGGCCGGGAGGCCCACGACCACTTCCGGCTCATAATCCTCCTGGAAGGGCTCGTTTTTAATTTCACGGATAGTTTGCTCCATAAGTTGGGCGTACATCTCAAAGCCGACTAAAGAGGCCTGACCGCTCTGGGCCGTACCTAAGATGTTACCGCTTCCCCGAATCTGAAGATCGTGGATGGCTATCTGGTAGCCGCTACCTAAGTCAGTATGATCTAAAAGGGCTTTGAGGCGCTTACGGGCGTCGGTAGTTAGAGTTTCGGGATCGTCAACCATGAGGTAGCAGTAAGCTTGTAGATGGCCCCGGCCGACCCGGCCGCGCAATTGGTAGAGCTGAGCTAAACCAAAGCGATCGGATCGATCGATAATCATGGTATTGGCCGAAGGAAAGTCAAGCCCGCTTTCGACAATCGAGGTAGCCACCCAGACATCGATTTCGCGGTTTAAAAACCTCCTTAAGGCTTTTTCCAATTCGCTGCTACTCATCTGGCCGTGGCCCACGCCAAAGCGCACCAAGGGCATAAGTTCGGATAGGTGTTTAACAACCCTATCAATATCTCTCACTTGATTGTGGATAAAGAAGACCTGCCCGCCTCTAGCCAGCTCAAAATCTATGGCGTCGCAGATGGCCTCATCGGTCCGCCGGATTATCTTTGTTCTTATGGCCAATCTATCTTGGGGCGAGGTCTCGATAACCGACATGTCCCGAATGCCGTTCATGGACATCGAAAGGCTGCGGGGGATGGGGGTGGCGCTCATGGAGAGAACGTCTACTTGAGCCCGAAACTTTTTGAGTTTTTCTTTGTCGGAAACGCCAAAGCGGTGCTCTTCATCGATAACTAGAAGGCCTAGATCTTTAAAGCGAACGTCCTTTTGAAGTAACCTATGGGTGCCGATGACGACATCGACCTGGCCGTTAGCTAAATGAGATAAGATCTCTTTTTGCTCGGCTGGTTTTTTAAACCTCGATAGCGAGGCTACGGTTACCGGCCAATTTTTTAAGCGCTCAGCAAAGCTCTTTTCATGCTGCTCAGCTAAGATGGTGGTGGGCACTAAGACAGCAACTTGCTTGCGATCGCAAATAACCTTAAAAGCCGCCCGCATGGCTACTTCTGTTTTACCGTAGCCCACATCGCCGCACACTAACCTATCCATGGGCTTGGCCTTGGCCAGATCGGCTAAGACATCGTCAATGGCCCTTTCCTGGTCGGGCGTGGGATCGTACTGAAAGGCCGCCTCAAATTCCGTGAGCATCTGATCGCGAGGCGAAAAGGAAAAACCATCGGTGGCCTGACGTAAGGCGTAGAGCTTTAAGAGCTCTTCGGCCATCTCCCGGATATTTTCCTTAACCTTGCTCTTGACCTTCTCCCAAGAGCCGCTGCCTAGGCGATCTAAGAGGGGCGGATGATCGCTTGGGCCGACATATTTAGAGACGGATTTAAATCTCTCGACCGGGACGTAGAGAATATCGCCGCCTCGGTAGCATAGATGCAGAAAATCGCCTTTTTGGCCGCTGGAGAGAACTAAGGTCACTAAGCCTAGATATTGACCTATGCCGTGCTCACTGTGGACCACGTAATCGCCGGTCGATAAATCCCTTAAGGCCGAAAAGCCCTTAAGCCCCCTAAATTCTTCTTTGGACCTGCGCCTTAAGCGCTGCCGCGTGCCGAAGATCTCATCTTCGGCGATATAGGCCTCGCTATCGGAGGGGGAGGCAAAGCCGCCGGATATCTGCCCGACGTCAAAAGCTAGCGTCCCGAAGTTGACTTTACCGGCTAAAGTCTTAGTGGGGCTTAGATCGTACTCCAAAAGCATTTCGGCGAGTCTTCGGCTCTGCTCTGGCGTCCTTAAAACTAGCCTAACCGAAAAGCCCCGGCCCATTAAGGCCTTGAGGCGGGCGGCTAGCGGCCCCAAAAAGCCGGTGGCCCGCCTAGGGACGTTCATAAGAGCCCTTAAATCGTTATTACTCTCACAGTCAAAGCGGATGTTGTAATTTGGGGTGGGAAGGCCGAAATTATCGATAGAAAGCTCTCTAGCCAAGGTCAGGCCCTGGGGCAGGCTGATTAGATCTTCTTTAAGTTTTTCGGGGTCGGTAAACAGCCATTGCTTGGGAAGATGAGGTCTTTCTTCAGCTATTAGCCTTGAAAAATGGTTACTTATGCCCAAGTAAGTTGAAGTTGCCGCTTCCCAAAAGCGCTCCGGCTCTAAAATTAAGAGCCTAGAATTTTGATGAGCCAGGTAATCGGTTATATGGCGACCCGGCGGATTATAAAGGGGACCCCACTGCTCCATCTCGGCGGGCAAGGGCCACTCGTCTAAGCGGTTTAAAAGCGGCTGCCATAAAAGAGAGTGCCAGCCGCTGTGCTCAGCCATTTGTTTGAGCTTTTTAGCCGCCTCCCGGCGGTCGAAGGCCCCGGTTGGGGCTTCGGAGGCCGGGGTTAAGACCACGGAATTGAGATTTCCAACCGATCTTTGATCGGTTATCCTAAAAGTCCGGATGGATTCTACGAAATCGCCAAAAAAATCGACGCGAATTGGTCTTTCAGCCCCGCCCGGGAAGAGATCAATTAGCCCGCCGCGTACGGCGTAATCGGCCGTTGATTCGACTAGTCCGACTCTACGGTAGCCATTGGTCTCTAAATACTCTTTAAGATTTTCATAGTTGGTTTCAGAGCCCTTGGTAATAGTTAGGGTCCGGGCCTCAAGATTTTTAACCGAGGGCACTAACCTTAGGCTGGAAGCCGCCCAGCCGACGACCACGGCCCCGAAGCCGTCTCTAGCCAAAAGTGACAGTGAATTTAAGCGTTCGGCCGCCGCCGCCGGGCCGCTGTACTGGCCTATGAAGGGCTTGGTTTCCGATCCCGACAAGACGCCCACCTTGCCGTCGGGCCAAAAATAACTCAGATCGCCTAGGAGATCTTCGGCCTCAACCGGTGACGGGGTCAGGATTAAAAGCTTTTTGCCCTTTAAGGGGCCTTCCATGAGCTGGGATACTTTGCGGGCCAGGGCCGGCAGATTTACGCCGGAGAGTCCAACGATACTGCCGTCGCCAGGAGCTAGCGTCCTTAGGGCGTCGCCGGTCACAGGGCGCCTATAGCCAGATACATGGTGACCATGGACCATTGTGATGATATAAAAAGAAAGAAACGCACTTTAACCAACTAAAAAGTTAACAATGAAAATTAAAGACTGCATGTTTAAGTTGTTGAAATAATTAAAAATAATTTCCTATTGGGCTTTTTCCTGTGTCTTAGGATACTTATTGTTTTGGCCGATCCTAAACCAAGATTCTGTCTGAAAATCAACTTAAACCTCAGCCGCCCATCTGTCAAGACCTAAGAACTATGTCAAGCTTCTCCAATTTCTTAAAGTCCAAAATTAACCTAACATTTCCAGATAATTATCGAATATTGTCTAAAAGTAGCCCGACCTGAGACTTAAAGGCGCTTTT
>JAITJB010000036.1 GCA_031279155.1 Deltaproteobacteria bacterium
TTTATGCCCATGAGGCTGAAATTTCACAAAATATTTCCGAAAGTTGGCCATATGCCAAAAATTGTCTAGTCCACGGTTATTTAAGCCCGCGAAATATCTTACTAAAATCAAACGGTGAAGAATTAATAGCCAAAATTGGCGGCTTTATCTTAGCTAAGAGCTATAAGCCGCTTGTAATGTTTAGGCATTTGGTTAACAATCGAATTTTTTACTCGCCGATATTTTTTTGTACCAGGCAGCAGATTATTAACCGCTACGATCTAAAACCAGCTGTCGATGTCTGGCAAGCAGCGGCCCTATATTATTATATGCTTACTGGCAAATATGTTAGAGATTTTGACAATAACTGTGATGTCTTAGTTAATGTTTTAACCCAGAGAACTGTGCCCATACGTCAGCGTCTTTCAGATATACCTGAAAAATTAGCCCAAGTTATCGACTACGCTCTTAAGGAAACACCACAATCCGGCGTAAAAAGTGCGCTGGAGCTAAAAAAGATGATTGAAAGCGAGCTGTAAAAATTGGCTAGCAAACGATCAAAGGAGTATGTTATGAATAATAGTAAATCAGAATTAATTTTTGCATGTATTTTTTTCGCTATTATTTTTATTGGTATCATCATCTCGCAAATTTACGGGCCATCTCAGAGTAATGGCGATGATAAAGCTCAATCAGAGGCTTCGTCTTCAGTTGGGTCATCATCGGCAGCTTTAACTTCTCCGGCTTCGTCTTCTGAGGCGCCCTCTATCGTTACCGCATCCTCTGCCAATCCGTCCTTAGAGCCTGCGCTTAACTCCGTTTCGGCAGCGCCTAATGGTGATTTAAACGTGCCTCTGGCTGTGGATTACATCGAAAATAGCCTTAAAGAGTATGATAACGTATTATATATTTATAGAGATTACGTCGATGGGGCAAATAATTATACGCAAAAGGCTTGGATGGGCAATAATTACAAAAATATTCCAGAGATGAACGAGGCTGCCGAAGGCCGGGATGGTACGACCGGGATTTTAGCTGAGCTCGATTTAACCAATCACTCTTGGGGCGGCTATCTTTTCATCAACGGCTTATTACAAGCCGGTAGTACCTTGCCGGAGTTAGACTTTGGCGATAATAAAACCGGCTTAGATCTAACGGGCGCAACCAAGTTAGTTTTCTATGCCCGAGGCGAAAAGGGCGGCGAAAGCGTAAGTTTTTTCCTAGGCGGTTTAGGGATGGAGATGGGCAAAAAATCAGCCCCTCACGCTGACAGCGCCCCGCAAGTGTCGCTAGGTTACGTCACCCTAAAAGACAGTTGGGAGCGCTACGAAATCCCTCTAAGTCATTTAAATAGAGATTTAATTAGTATAGCCTGCGGGTTTGGTTGGGTGACTAATGATGTCAGTAATTCTGATAGTAAGCTGGTCCGTTTCTATCTTGATGATATTTACTTTGAATTTGCCGAACCCAAATTGCGGCCCATGTTTTTGACCAGTTACGCCCCGGCCCCGGCGGGAACTGACGGGGCCATAATTAACAACGCCGCCTATCTCTACGATAACGCCTTGGCCGTCATGGCCCTCTCTTACGCCGGCAAACACCAAAGAGCCCGTCAAATTGCCGACGCTATTGTTTACGCCTTAGACCATGACCGATTTTTTACCGATGGCCGTCTGCGTAACGCCTACATGAGCGGTAACCCCCAAAGCTATCCGGGCTGGTTCTCATCGAGGGGCGAAGAGTTTGCTAGACTGCCCTCATTTTATGACCCTAAAGCTAAGAAAAGCTTTGAAGACTCCAATATGGTTGGGACAACGACCGGCAACTGCGCCTGGGCTATCTTGGCCCTTATGGAGGTCTACGCCAATAATCCCCAAGAAAAACAGTATCTACAGGCCGCTCAAAAGATAGCTGATTTTATTTTAACCTTACAATCGGGCCAGGGCTTTTTAGGCGGCTATGAAGATTGGGAGCCAAAACCCAAAAAGATCTCGTATAAATCGGTCGAACACAATACCGATTTGATAACCGCTTTCGGACGCTTGGCCAAATTAACCTCAAACGACGTCTATCAAAAAGCCTCGAAAAGCGCTGAAGCTTTTGTTCTATCAATGTACGACGATAAAAGAGGCTTGTTTTACACCGGCACCAAAACCGATGGGCGGACCATTAATAAGGCGGTCATACCCCTAGACTGTCAGACTTGGACGCTCTTGGCCTTAAAAGACGCCCCGGTAGATAGCCAAAAAATTGTAAGTTATATCGAGGCTCACATGAGTGTCGATGGTGGTTATGACTTTGAGGCTGATTCCAAAGACGGGGTCTGGAACGAAGGCACGGCTCAGGTTGGGGTTTTATACCAAAAGCTAAACCAAAAACCTGAGGCTACAAGAATTCTTAACTACTTAACCGAGCATAAACTGCCCGACGGAAGCCTAACTGCCGCCGACCGCGATGGCGTGACCACCGGCTTTTTGGTGAGCGGCACCGATCTGCCTTGGAAGTACGATAGGAGAAAGCACCTAGGGGCCACGGCTTGGCTGAGCTTCCTTGAACAAAATCGCAATCCCTTAAGCTACTAGATTTAGGAGAAAA
>JAITJB010000092.1 GCA_031279155.1 Deltaproteobacteria bacterium
CACAAATGCTAAAGAAAGGCAAACATTTCCCTGAATTTTCTTTAAAAAATCAAAATGGTACTTTTACTACGCTAGACGATCTTAAAGATCACTGGTCGGTAGTCTACTTCTATATGAAAGACTACTCGGACATCTGCACTAACTTGGCCAAGGAATTTACCGCTTTAAGCCGCAAGTTTAAGGCCAAAAACACCCACGTCTACGGCGTCAGCCGCGACTCTGTCCGCTCGCATCTAAACGTCTTCACCAAGCATAAGCTCTTTCAGACCTTACTGAGCGATCCTGACCACGTTTTGATGGAAGCCTGCGGCATCTGGGGCCCGAAAATGGTCCACGGTAAGGAGCTGATGGGCGCCCACCGGACGACCTTCATTTTAGATCCCGAAACCAAGGTCCGGGAGATCTTCACTAACGTCGTGCCCCTGAACCATCCAGCCAACGTCTACGAGGCTCTAGCCGAGATCCAAGCCCCTCACAAGGATAAAGACGGTCATGGGGATGCCCATAAGGGCTCGCAAGGGGGATCGCACAAGGATCTGGAAGACAAGTGACATTGTCGGAAAAGCCTGAAAAGACCGGTGAGCACTCAAAAGCCGGAACTCTTTACGGTATTGGCGTCGGCCCCGGGGATCCAGACCTAATAACCGTGATGGCTACCAAAATTCTAGGGGAGGTCGAGGAAATCTTCACGGCCTCCTCTTCGGCCAACGAAGATAGTCTAGCCGCTAAAATCGCTTCACCCTATATTAAGCCAGGCGCCAAAACCACTAAACTGAGCTTTCCGATGACCTCTGACCGAAAGCTCTTAGAGAGCGCTTGGGATGAAAACGCTGCCATAGTCGCCAAATGCTTAAATGCCGGACGCTCAGCGGCCTTTCTGACCCTAGGCGACTGCCTGACTTATAGTACTTATTCATATCTATTAAGGCATTTATACCGTCTGAGCCCTGAGGCCAAGGTGGTCAGTATTCCTGGCGTCACCTCCTACCAACTGGCCGCAGCTAAGCTCAATAGGCCCTTAGTCATCGGACGAGAAACCCTAGCCATCTTGGGCGGTTCTGCTCAAGATAGTGAACTTGATTTTTTAAGCCAAAAGTTCGATAATTTAGTGCTCTTAAAGTCTTACCGCGATACAAACGTCATGATCGATAAGCTAAAGAGCCTAGGCTTAGCTCAAAAATCGGCCCTGTGCGCCAACCTCTCGCTAATCGGTGAGACCATAATCGACGGGCTCGATGGCGAGGTAAAGGTTCCGGAATCCTATTTTTCTCTTATTTTAGTTAACACCCGAGATAGAGACTAGAGCTTAATCTTTAATTTATAGAATTTAATAGAATTTAGCGGCCTTATAAGCCGCTATTTTTATTTGTATTGTCTGGCTATTAGTTTCTAATAAAAGCCCAACAAAAATCTCACATATCATCAATCGACCAGACCGACTTAATGGCATGAGTCCCAAAGACGGTCTCATAGTCTACCCGGTCTTGGAAGTGCTTATCTCTGGTTTCCCGGGTGTCAACGACATAGGTCAGGGCCTGACCGGGCCCAATAGACGCGCCTCGGCCCGGGCCATGCCCCTGGGGTATCAAAGAGAGCTGCGAGGAGTTTAGGCTACAGGCTCCGACAGCTAACTGCTCTATTGGCCGCAAACTTATTAACCTTAGATCGCCCTGGGTTAAATCTCTCTCTGGGCACAAGGCCAGATCCACGCCGTCTTTGGCTAAGGCTACGCCCGCTTCCGGCTGAGCTAAGACCCTAAGAGAGGTTAGAGCGATTCTGGCCGGGCCGACCTCGAAATACGACCAGGGACCGTCATTTACAGTTATTTTTTTGATGTTCTTCCCCAAGCCAAAGTAATTGACCTGTAAATTGGCGCCTTCGTTACCCCCAACCAGGCTTAAGTTAGAGTCTTCCGCCATCTTCTCTAGGCGCTCTAAAACTTCGGGTTTAAGCTCGGCCTGAGGGATTAAGACTAAACTTCCGGGCCTAAAATTTGGCCAAAATTTGGCCAAAACGGTCATAAGATCGCTATCACCCGGGGATACAGCGTGAAAATCCAACAAGCCCGGCTTGGGAAGATGTAGGCAGCTTGTTAAGTTTCTAACCGAAGAGAGATTACCGTAAATCCGGTGGTAAAACTCTAGGCAGCGATCTTCAAATCTTTCTTTTCTTAAATCTTCAATTAATCCTTGTTTGTTTAAGGGTATGTCTAAGAGCCTAAGCCGGTTATCTACGCTATCGACTACAATCTCGGCCATTTGCCCCATGGGGTTAAAGGCTTGGGTTTTAGCGTCGGTAAAATCGATTTCCGTTTCGCTGCCGCCTCTATTTACGGCAACCAGCCAAATGCCGTTTTCAAAGGCTCTTTGGCGCCATAAGAGCTCAGGAAAACCATCGGTTTCTGGCCAGTTGGAGGGCAGTAATATTAAAGACGCTCCCTTAAGAGCCGTTATCCTAGGGATAAGCGCGTGGTAGGAATCGGCGCAGATAAGTAGGCCCACCCCGCCCCAAGGCGTCTGGAAGATGTTGTATTGGTTGGGTAAACCAGGCGCCGCCCAGCGGGTCTCGGCGTTTATCTTGCGGTAGCGGCAGACCAAGGTGCCGTCAGGCGCGAAGACAAAGGCCGAATTATACAATATACCTTCTCTTTCTACTTTTTCGGCAAAACCTGCGACAATAAAGGCGCCCAGCTTTACCGCCGTAGAAGATAAGGCTTTAGCTGCCGGGCCTTCGGTCGATTCGGCTAAGGCCTCGATAGACTTTCTATTTTTATGGACATAACCTGTCAGACACATTTCCGGGGCGCAGATTATTCGGGCCTCATTTTCGGCGGCCCTATGACATAGCACCAGGAGGTTTTCAAGGTTAGTTTCAGGGTCGCCGTAATGGACGTCTTGGTGAAGAAGGGCGATCCTCAAGCAATCTTTAATCATCAAATTCTCCCAATTAAACCCCCGGCTAAAGCCAAAGGCCTTGGTGGGTGGGCTGAGCTAGTTAAATCAATTGTAACCATTGAGGCGAGGGATTTAATGGCGCAGGTTATAGGAGCCAGAGCCATTTATACTATCGGTCAAAGAGCATTTGGTTTATCGGTAAAAAAGTAAGGCCGCAAATTTTAACCGCCTCCATAGGTCGCCAAGTCCTCAACTCAAAGGACTTAGGTTTTACCTTGAATTTTGATAAAATATACCACAAAATCCCCACCAATTCCCAACCAAAAATCAGGGGCCGTTAGCCCATCTTAAAAAAGCCCCATAAAAAGCCCTATGTTTTTTTGACATTTTTTTTCGTCAAAAAAAAGAATTCTAAAATATAAGCCGGCCCGATTCGTCTTCCTTAATGACGATGGCAGAATTAGTGCCAAGGGAGGAAAAAAAATTGAAAAAAGTATTTGGCAAAATATTTATGAGACTATTAATGTTAGCTGCGATCGTAGCGGTCATTGAGCTCATCTGGAACGCCTTGATGCCGGATCTAGCCGGCCTTAAGAAGCTAAGCTACCTAGAGGCATTTTTACTTCTAGTTTTAGCCAGGTTTCTTTTTGGGGCCCCAGGGCCTGGCGGCGTTTTCTACGGGCTTAGGGGACACTGGCACACATTATCCCATGATAAGCGTAGGTCCTTTATGGAGCATCGATTTGGCCGTTGGGGGTGTGATGCTAGCCGCCACAATGATCGCCGGGGCCATGACGCTCACCACCACAATGATCGCCAAGATGGCAGCCAAACTGGGAGCCAAACTCAACACCAAGATGCTCGCCAAGCTGCTAGCCAAGAAGACCACAAACATGCCGTTGGTGATGAAGGCCCAGATGACAGTAGAGACGCTCGCCGATGTCGCTGGCATGACCGCCTTAGGCGGCCCCATCGTAGACATGTAGGTGATTATTTAGGGCTCACTCACCCAGGCCGCAGCCCGCACAACAGTCCTTTTTTTGGGCCCGATAGCCCAAAGGCTAACCCTAAAGAAAGCGCTGCCTCAGATGACTCCGATACGCCTAACGGGCCCGGCCCAGACGGTGAGGTCAATGCCTGAAAAGTCTCTCAGGCTCCAAGGTCTAATTGAGGGCTGCCGGGCCAAGTTGAGAGCCTTTATCGCCAAACGGGTCTGGGCCTCTGAAGTCGATGATATTCTCCAAGAGGTAGTAGCCAACTTAGTTAAAGCCGACGGCTTAGGCCAAGTTGAGATGGTGGCCGCCTGGCTATTTAGGGCGGCCAAAAACGAAATCATCGACCGAGGACGCAAGAAAAAGGAATTAAGCCTCCCGGATTGGGATGAGGGCGATAGCCGCCTAAGTGAGATCTCAGAGGTGATGTGTAGTCAGGCCGACGGCCCTGAGGAAGCTTATTTAAAGATGCTATTTTGGCAGGAACTTAAAGAGGCTGTTTTGGAATTGCCAACCCCCCAAAGGGAGGTCTTTGTCAAAACAGAATTGGAGGGGATTTCTTTTAAAGAGCTAACAGAGACAACTGGCGTTAACCTAAACACCCTTTTGACCCGAAAGCGTCAAGCTATCTTAAAGCTCAGAGGAAGGCTCAGGGAAATCTACGATACGATTATGGAGCTTTAAAAACGAAAGCAAGAAGAGCCTGGACAAGAGTCAAAAGCAAAGCTATTGGCTCTGGTCCAGGCACTTTTTAATTCACGAGGCCTACCTAGGCTTATTTTAATTGGGCTCTTAGTTCAGTCTCAGTTCGCTCTCAGTTCAGTCTCAGTTCGCTCTTATTTGGCTCTCAGTTGGCTCTGACTACCGAGTAAAGCACGGTAATAAAGGTCTGCGGCCCGCTAGTTTCAAGCTTTTCGCCGGAATCTAAAAAGAAAGATTGACCGCCTGGAGCTGTGGGGTCTTTGCCGCTAACGGTAATGACGTAATACTGAAGTCCCAAGCCGCCTACCCCGGTACTGCCCTGGTCGGCTATGCCGCCGGAACTGCCCACGCCAGCGCCCGAAAACGGGGACGAGCTACCGGCAAAATCGTGGGATATCATGACCGTCCCAACTAATCGGCCATCTTTATCGCGGACAATGATATCGGGTTTGCCTGAGGTGGCTAAACCCACGCCAAGGTATCTATCTTTAGCCGAATGGCGATTGCCGCCAGTTTCAGAGTTTAAATTAGCCAGCCTATCGGAGACCTCAATGCGGTAATCGCTCATAGAGGTGTTATACGTTAAGTGATCGCGAACGTCTTCCACGGTCCCGTAGGCAATAACGTCAACAGCCCGAATGGCCAACTGGACCACGGCGTCAGCGTTATTGAAGGCCTTAACGCTCTGGCGGTAATTGGTGGTGGTCGTAAGCTCAGCTCTGGTGGAAAAAAGCATGCCGGCCCCCAAAAGGGCGACCATCAGCATGACCACCAAGGTGGTGACCAGTATCATGCCTTCTTTGTAGCTAGCCTTTTGGCTTTTCTTTTGGATATCCAAGCGGATATCCTTTTGGCCCTCTTTTTGGGGGTCTTTTTGATTGGCTATAATTTTAGTATTTCTTGGCATTTTTTGCCTCGCAGCGTTCTTTGGATTTTGTCCGGCTAATCTTTTTCCCCGGGGATAACGCTAGTGTAGTTTAAGGGCCTAGATTGCGGCCAACTTACTTGGATATTGAGCTCGTTAGTAAACTGGGTCGGGCATTGGCGCTTAAGGGTAATGGCCCTAGTAAAGAAAGCCTGCTCCTTGGTCGTCTTCATGCCCTGGCGGTCCATGTAGTCGTAAATGGGGACGTTATCGGGAAAACTAGACGGGGCTAGATCCCTAAATTCCTCCATCTTAGCTTCCGCCAAAAAGACGGCCATGGTCTGAGTTTCAGCCATCGAGCCGCTCTTCATGGCCACAGTATGCATAACCAGAGCGGCCATAAAGCCAAAAAGGATGACGGTTAGGGCCACCAAGGTCTCAATTAGGGTAAAGCCGCCTTTGACCTTGGGATCACTGGTTGTATTTACAAAAAAGGTATTTCTCAAGTTACTCGCGCCTCCGGGGAGCATTTTTCATGGCCCCTAGTTAGTGAGACAATCAGCGCTCTTACAGGCTCTTAACCGGATATGCCCGGTACTATTGATGACAGTTAGCCGCCAATTGGATTTTTCGGCCAAAACGGAGTTGGAAAACCTCATGTCAACGGCCGTGTTGGTTACGGCCTCCCCGCCAGGGGTAAAAATAATTACAAAGCTGTCATTATTAAAGCCGTCTCGGCCGTAGACGCCGTAGGTCCTGGGCCCTGAGCCGTCTAGGGCCTTAAAGCCCCCGAACATGGATTTGTACTGCGAAAAATTACTCTTAGTTTTTGAGACGTTAGCTGGATCTAGATAGGTGATATTTGTGGCCCCGTGGAGCTCAACATAGGTTGACTGCATTTTTTTCCAGTCTTGTATAGC
>JAITJB010000115.1 GCA_031279155.1 Deltaproteobacteria bacterium
AAGGAAAGGCTAAATCGGCCCGAACCAACACGGTTACGTCATCGCCGCCTATAACCAGAGGGCGCAAGGGTATTAAATATTCGGTAATATTTTTGACATCAAAGTTATGCTGACTAAGATCGAGTTCAATCGCGGTTCTTAAGGCGGCTGAAAATGAACTTTTATTCAATTGGTCTATTAGGGCGGATTTTTTATTTTGTTCTTCGATGACCTTAGCCGGATCGGTCGTTAGATTATCTTTTCCACTACCGGCCATCATATGGCCGAGATCGTTTACGTCGAGATGGATGAGGGCCAGGCGTGGTTTTTCCCTGCCTTCGAGCATTTCGTCAAAATCATCGACCCATTTGGCCTCAAGCTCGACCGGCCAAGATATGGTTTCTGAGCCAATTTTAAGACTAAGATCTGTAAAAACCTCGTTAAACTCGTCTTTGAGCCTTTTGTTGGCTCTATCAATGGTTTTCACATTCCTCTTAACGCTTGAAGGCCAAGACACCAAGGTCGTCTTCTCGCCGGCATAATCACGCTCGAAAGCCGCAAGCCCATCTAAGGGAGCCATTTGTAGAGGCGGTAGAAGGTTAAGTCCTTTGGGTACAGGATAGCGGGCCCGCCGGCCTTCTATGAGCTTTGATAGTTCTTGACCTGCCGAAAGTAAAGACTCTTGGTTGAAGCCGCAATCAACTAAGGCCCCATTTAAAGGTAAGCCAGGCCACTTATCTAAGGCCAAGGACGAAAATTCTTTTAAGAATTTTTTTCCAGTCTCTCGGTTTGGCAAAAGGGCTCTTAAGACCCCGGCGTTATTTCGTGAGGTGACAATCCAGTTACTTCCATCCATAGGCCTAAGAGCTGGCGTCAACTCCAAAAGGGAAGTAACCTCGTCGTAAAGGTCGGAGGCGACCTCGACTATGATCTGCGAGGCTCCCACCATCTCTTTAAGTTTACCGGTGGAAAAAATGAAGCTCTGAACGCCAGAGACCTCAATACCCATCAAAACGTATGTAGAAGTTTCTTTATCCACGTTAACCTACTTTTATTTTTTTGTTTGTTGAGCCAACAAAATGGGACGCCCTAAGCCTTAAGGCGCTTCCCCTCCCGACGTATTAACTTCCTTGTAGAGATAGTCGTTGAGCGTTTGGGGAGAAATTCCTAGCGATCGGGCCGCCAATGACTTGTTGCCTCCATGCTTATCTAGTGCCAACTTAACCCGATACTTGCGGTATAAGTCGACAGCTTCTCTTAGGGGTTCATTATCCCAAGGAGAGCCGGAAGGCGCACAGGCCGAACCTTCGATGGTGCGATTTTTCATATTTTCCAAGGCGTTGGTTATTTTTTTGTTGTTAAGCCTTGCGCCATCGCTCAAAAGGTAGACGCGCTTGAGCAGAAAATCAATCTGCCTAATATTGCCTGGCCAGTTAAAGTCGGCCATCTTGGCGAGACTTTCGTTTGAGATAGATTTTTCAAGCTTAAATTTTTTGGAAATCGACTCAAGCAATCTGGCTATCAACTCACGGCGCGATTTCTCGGGTAACTCCCTTACGGAAGGGAGTTCTAGCTCGTATTCAGCCAAACGGTAATAGAGATCTGAGCGAAACAATCCGCCTCTAACCATATCTAAGATGTTTTTGTTGGTGGCCGTGATGAGCTTTACTTTAACATCAATCGGGGTGTCGTCACCTAAAATATTTATGGCTCTCTTTTGGATAGCCATTAACAAAACACTTTGAATGGCGGGCTCTAGCTCGCCTATCTCGTCTAAAAAAAGCGTGCCATTATTAGCTTGTTGAAAGACGCCCTGATGATCCGAGATTGCTCCGGTAAAAGCCCCTTTTTTATGGCCAAAGAGCCTGGAAACGGCCATTGTTTGATCCCCTGATAGCTCAGCGCAGTTAAACTCGACAAAGGGACCTTTGGAGAGGCTCATTTGGTGGATTTTTTTGGCTAATAGGCTTTTGCCAACCCCGGTTTCCCCGCCAATGAGAATATTTACGTCACTTAAGGGAGCCAGCTTATTTAGATCCTCCATCACCTCGTCGCTCAGATAAAATTTAGGCTCCTCGATATCCGTTGGACTAAATGAGTGCAGGGCATCGACAAAGGACCAGTTAACTGGGAGGACTCTTTCTTCATTGGGAGGAGTAAATTTGGCGTCCCTAGTGGCGTAAACGTCCATGTTCCGGTTCTTGCCAAGGTAGAGCATGATGGCGCTCATGGCCGGGGTGCCGGAAGTTACGTTCACAGCTAATTTGGTCGCTTGGTCAGATTTTAATATTTTCCCGATGACCTTAGAAACGAAGTCGAAAATGGTCGGATAATCGATGGGCGATAAATTTTTGGCGTTGTAACCATACACTTCGACATCGTAACTTTTTTTCATCTGGCCCATAAAACTGTCGGCGTCTTTTTTAAAGTCTTCGGTATGCATGTAATGGACCGACGTAAACCAGCGAGTCCCAAGAAGAACCTTTATAGGGCCCTCGGTATTGTTCTTAAAGCTGTTTAAATCGGCTGTCCCGACCCAGGATAATAACTTCATAATTTTGCGCTTTATTCTTTTAGGTTAGAAGGGTCTGGCGCCCCTGTTGTTACAGAAAATTGCCAGTGGCTACGTCAAGCAAGCTAGCTGGCTTGCTTGCTGTCATGCTTTTGACTAGCCTAGCTTTGCTTAGCTTGGTCTAGCTAGCTTGTTTGCCTTGCTGGCCTGACTAACGTGTTTGCTATTTAGCAAGATTTAGACCAAGCTCAATAATTCTTTAACTAGGCTAATTTACAGTCATTTTTCTAAAGGCCAAAA
>JAITJB010000194.1 GCA_031279155.1 Deltaproteobacteria bacterium
CCTAACGCCATCGAAAGGCTTGAGATCTTGGAATCTGACTAGTTAACTTTATGCTAGGCTATTAGTTTAAGCGCCTAAGGCGTAGCCTTAGGCGCTTATGCTTTTTTTAGCCTAGCTTACTTAAACAAAACCGATCTAAGCTTAAGCCTCATAATATCAAGATATCAAGTTGAAGATCCCGCCGCCGTGTAGGGCGTCTTAGCCCCAATGGCATAGCTTTTTCCAGCCGACCAACCACCGTCTACGACCAGACAGGCCCCGGTGATAAATGATGCCCCTTCTGAACATAAAAATAAGGCCGCCTTGGCCACGTCCTCGCTTCGCCCGGCTTTAGAACCTAAGGGCACCAATTCATCTAAGCCGTCTAAAAAATCTTGACTGCTGTAATAGGCGTCGGTCATCGGCGTTCGGATAGTTCCTGGGGCGATGACGTTTACCCTGATCTTATGTTTGCCTAGATCTAAGGCCAAATTTTTGGTTAGCCCAACTATGCCGTGTTTGGAGGCGCAATAAGCCGGTCTAAAGGGAAGCCCGCTAACGCCAGCTACCGAAGCTACCAAGACGATTGAGCCGCCGCCGCTATCTTTCATCCTCAGAGAGGCCTCCTGGCAGCAGTAATAAGCTCCTCCTAAGTTTATATTGATAACCCGCATAAACTCCTCAGGGGGCAAGTCGAATATCATCTTGACCTCTCTGACCCCGGCGCAGTTGATCAGATGGTTAACTGTTAGATGGGCGCTATCGATTTTCTCAAAGGCTTCTTTGACCGATTGGGCTGAGGCAATATCGACTGGCACCTTCAAGCGAGGCGGCGGGAGGCCTAAGCTTTTTAAAAAAGCCTCCGCTTGAAGGCATTTTTCTTGGGTTATATCTAAAATTATGATTTCGTAACCTGCTTTAGAGAACTCGATAACCGTAGCCAGCCCAAGCCCTCCGGCTCCGCCGACAATGGCTACGATTTGATTATTGTCTTTCATGATCACCTCCGGTCAAACGACCGATTATCAAGATCGACCAAGGGGCAGCCTAAATTTTAGGGGCGCGCTAAAAATTTAAGCGCCCTCTTGGCCAGCTTTTTGTTGGGTAGGACATATTTTGATGCTAGAAATTAAATGATTGTCCAACCCCCGTCAATCATCAAAGTCTGTCCGGTCACGAAACTTGAGCCCTTGGAAGCCAAAAAGACGGCCGGCCCAACGATTTCCCAGGGTTCCCCGAAGCGGCCCATGGGGATCTTAGGTACTAAGCTTTCGTACCAGCCGGCTGTATTAACAAATTCAGCAACTAACGGCGTATTAAAGGGGCATGGGGCCAAAGCGTTGACCCGAACCCCTTTGGTGGCCCACTCAAGAGCCAATATGGTTGTCAGCTGCTTGACCCCGGCCTTGGCCGCCGCGTAACCAGCCTGCTTTTCCATAGCCGTCACGGCGTTAACGGAAGCTAAGTTAATAATGCTACCAAAGCCATTTGCGACCATGTGCTCCCCGAAGGCTTTACAGATCTGAAAGGTCCCGGTTAAATCGACATCTATGATTTTTTTAAATTCATTGGGGTGTAAATCCAAGGCAGTTTTGCGGATGTTCATACCCGCGCTATTGACCAAGATATCGACTTTTCCTACGGCCTCTATTACCTTATCTCGGACTTCTAGGACCTTTGGCCAGTCGGTTACGTCCAAGACAAAGGCCCGCCCCTGGCCAAAACCCTCTAAAAGCCTCGCCTTAACCCTCTCTAAACCCTTAGGGTTAAGGTCCAAAAGAACGATTTGCGCCCCGAAGGCGGCCAAGCCTAAACTTATGGCTTCGCCTAAGCCTGATCCGCCGCCAGTGACGACGGCGCTTAAGCCTTTAAGGCTAAAGATCTCATTTAGCCCTGGCGGGATTTCGATAGTATTTAATCTAGCCAGATCGGGCTTATCAGGCTTATCAGGCTTATCGGTCTTATCGATCTTATCGTTGGCCATGACGTCACCTTTTATTTGGTCTCACGTATACGCTTAATTAGCGTGCCGTACTCTTTCTCAAATTCGGCGTAGACCGGTAGTGTGGCCTCGATGAAGGCTTGTTTATCGACGTTTTCGTTGACGGCAATGCCCTTATCTTTGAGGAGCTGCAGAAATTCTTCGGCCTGCTTTTGACTAACTCCTCGTTCGTAGACAACAGCCTCAGCGGCGGCTTCCCAAATGGCCTTTTGATCGGCTTCGGAAAAACTCTCCAAAGTAGACCGGCTAATCATCAAAAGAGCTGGCGCAAAAAAGTGATCGGTCATGGAGAGGTATTTTTGGACCTCGTAGACGCGCTGACCGTAAATGACCGGTAAAGGGTTTTCTTGGGCGTCGATGGTGTTTTGTTGAAGGGCCGTAAAAACCTCGCCCCAAGCCATGGGCGTAGGGTTGGCGCCTAAGGCTCTAAATGTTGCGATGGGGGCCGGGCTTTCCATAACCCTTATTTTTATGTTTTTAAGATCTTCTGGTTTTACTATTGGCCGGACGTTATTGGTGATCTCGCGGAAGCCGTTTTCAAAGTAGCCTAAGCCTATGACGTCTTTTTCCGCCAACATGGCATAGAGCTCTTTACCCACGTCGCCGTCCATGACCTTATAGGCGTGCTCGCGGCTGGTAAAAATATAGGGCAGATCAAATACCGTATAATCGGGCACAAAACCCGAGGCCGGGGCGCTGGAGGTGGCGGCCATGTC
>JAITJB010000168.1 GCA_031279155.1 Deltaproteobacteria bacterium
TCCAAGCTAGGCGGCTTATCTAGGTAAGTATTTTCGCTAGTAAGTTCGGCTATCAGTTCAAATTTACCTTCCCCCTCGAGCCTACGGTACAAGCGGTAAGACTTAACGTCTCCGCGCTCGTAGAGATCTTCCCAAACGAGCTTTATCCCCTGGGGGGTTAAGACGGCGTCTAAGTAGCTGGGCGGAGGCGGCGGGGTAAGATCTTCGATATAAACCGAAAGCTCGCTAGTCCAAGAGCTGGGAATTCTAGTCTGGCCTTTAACCTTAATAGTCCTGGCCCGGTAAACGTAATGATGGCCGTAGCTAACGGAAGTATCCACGCTTCCATCGCGGGCCAGATTTAAAGTTACGAAGGGCCCATCGTTATCGCGCCTTTGGACCTCGATTTCGGCGCCAGATGGCGCCAAATAGCTAAGCCTTACGGCCAAATCGTCAGGTTCAATAGTAAAATTTTGAAGTTTATCATAGGCTGGTTCGTTCCAGACCGTGGTCTGAACTTTGGCCCCCGGATGGACCGCGCCGCGCGAGGAATAGCCGGCTACTTCAAAAACGTAAACCCTACCGGGCCTCAGTTTTGTCTGCCACTGGTAGGGGCCAGGGGCTATGGTTAGGCCCGGGGCCGGGACGTCAAGATAGACCTCATCGATCTTAGATAGCTTGACCGGACAGCCCTCGCAGTAATCTAGCGCGTCGTAATCGGCCCCCCAGATCTCAAAGTGATCTAAAGTCCTTAGCGGCCTATCGGCCATATTTCTCTGAGGCGGAGACCAAGTTAAAATTAGCCTACCAGTATCATCTAGGTATTGATTTAGATCTGTAACCCTAGAGGGCAGAGTTACCATCTCCGGATAAGGGTGGGTCTTAACGCCGCACCCTAGAGCTAGCCCTACTACCAAAAGTAAGATAGCTATTTTTATAGATTTACTAGTATTATTACTAGCCAAAGATGTGGTATTTACGGGTATCATTAAGACTTTGCCCTTTTTTCGCCATCGAGCTCGTCCAAAGCTTCTTTAATTCGTAAGCTCACGACCGCAGGCGCGGTGCCGCCAGGGGTCGTGTCTCTTTTGGCTAGTAGATTATCTAAGCTAAGCTTTTTGACCAAGCCCGGCTCAGCCTCAGGGCAGTACTTTAAAACAAGAGAGTCTTCGAGATCTCTTAGGGCGATATTTTTGCTCAGGGCTAAGACCACCAACCGGCCGACCTGCTCGTGGGCCAGCCTAAAAGGGACGCCCTTTTGGACTAGATGGTCGGCTAAGTCTGTGGCCGCCATGAAGGGATCGTCGGCAGCTTTTTTTAGGTTTTCTTCTTTAAATTCAATGCTTTCGATCATGGCCGTAGCTAAAGGCAATATGAGATTTAAGGTATCAATAGTATCAAATAATGGCTCTTTATCTTCTTGAAGATCGCGGTTATAGGACATTGGCAGGCCCTTAACCACCGTAAGTAAGGTTACTAAGTTCCCGATAGTCCGCCCGGCTTTACCCCTTATGAGCTCAGCCCCATCGGGGTTTTTCTTGTGGGGCATCATGGAGCTGGTAGTAGTAAGATTATCGGGTAGGGCGGCAAAATTAAATTCCTGTGAGCACCAAAGTATCAGATCTTCCGCTAACCTCGAAAGGTGGACGGCCATGATGGCGCTAATGGATAAAAATTCCATAAGTAGATCGCGCGAGGCCACGGCATCTAAGCTATTGGGGGCCAAAGAGGTAAAGCCCAAAAGAGAAGCCGTAACCCTAGGCTTTATAGGGAGCCCGGTTCCAGCTAAGGCCCCGCTACCTAAGGGCATGACCTTAAGGCGGCTTTCTAGGCCTAGTAATCTTTCGCGATCGCGAGTGAGCATCTGGTAATAGGCCATCAAGTGATGGGCCACCAAGACCGGCTGAGCCCTTTGGAGGTGGGTGTAGCCGGGCATGGGAAGGGGTCCGGCTTTTTTAGCCCGGTTTACTAGAGCTAAGCGCAGATCAAAAAGATTGTTCTCTACAATACGCAAATTATCTATTAAAAAAAGCCTTTCATCGGTGGCTACTTGATCGTTTCGGCTCCTAGCCGTGTGGAGCTTGGCCCCGGCCTGACCGATTAAGTCGGTTAAGGCCTTTTCAAGGTTCATGTGGACGTCTTCAAGGGAGCTATCGTAGGAAAATTCTTCCTTACTAACTTTTTCATCTAAAATTTTTAGCCCCCGGCTGATATCGTCAAACTCCTGGCGGCTGATTAAAGAGGCCTCAAAGAGCATCCTAGCGTGGGCTAAGCTCCCTTGGATATCGTAGGGGGCCAGGCGCTTATCGAAGGTAACCGAAACGGAAGCCATTTGTAAGGCCTTATGCGGCCCTTGGGCCAGGCGGCCCTTAAGTAGGCCGCTAGAAGCCGTTTGTTTGGGCATAGCTTTTTTGGTTTTTTTACTATTCCCCAAATTATGACCATTAGAAGAGACAGACACATCAGCCCCTTAAAAGCTTTTGGATGCGGAGCCTTAAGCCCTGACAGCGGATAAAGCCTCCGGCGTCGCTTTGATCGTAGACCTGATCGGTTTCAAAGGTGGCAAAGGCGTCGGAATATAGGCTTTGCTCTGACTTGCGGCCAACGACCCATAAGCCGCCCTTGTAGAGCTTAAGGCGGACCGTACCGTTGACGTTTTTTTGCGTCCCATCGATAAAATCTTGGAGAGCCAAACGCTCGGGGGCATACCAAAAGCCGTTATAAACCATAGTCGCGTACTTACTTAAGAGAGAATCCTTAAGGGCGATAACCTCTCTATCTAAAGTTATGGATTCCATATTGCGGTGGGCTAGCCACAAGACCGTGCCCCCTGGAGTCTCGTAGACCCCCCGGCTCTTCATGCCGACAAAGCGGCTCTCAACTAGATCGACTCTGCCCACCCCATTGGCTCCGGCCACTTGATTTAACTTAGCCAAAAGAGCGGCTGGCGAGTATTTGACCCCATCGATAGCCACCGGGTTTCCGCCCTCAAAATCTATCTCCACATAGGTCGGGCTATCCGGAGCCTTCTCTGGCGAGGTAGTTAAAATAAACATGCTCTCATCGGGCTCACGCCAGGGGTCTTCTAAGATCCCGCCCTCAAAACTTATGTGAAGTAAATTCCGGTCAGTGGAATAGGGTTTTTCAGTCGTCACCGGGATGGGGATATCGTGTTTTTTAGCGTAAGCCATAAGTGAAGATCGCGAGTCAAAATCCCACTCACGCCAAGGCGCCACCGTCCTTAGGTTGGCGTCCAAGGCCATGGTCGTAAGCTCAAAGCGCACCTGATCGTTACCCTTACCCGTAGCCCCGTGAGCTACGGCGTCGGCCCCGTGGGATTTAGCGATTTCAACTAAGTGCTTGGCGATAACTGGTCTAGCCAGTGAGGTACCTAGTAAGTATTGCCCCTCGTAGATGGCGTTGGCCCGCATGGCCGGGAAGACGAAATCTCGGACAAACTCTTCTTTAAGATCTTCGATTATGCACTCCGAAGCCCCGGTTTTGACGGCTTTTTCATGGAGACCGTCGAGCTCTTCGGCCTGGCCCACGTCAGCGCAAAAGGCGATGACCTCATCGGCGCCGTAGTCCTTTTTAAGCCAGGTCAAGATGATAGAGGTATCCAAGCCGCCTGAGTAGGCCAGGACGATTTTTTTGGCTTTAGAAGTATTTTTCTTATTCATCGGTAAAACCCAACTATCCTTATTTGTGTGTTAACTAAAAATCAAAATTCGCGCTGGCCAAAGCCGCCAGATAGAGCTAATGGCAATAAAAATTTGGGCCAAACTCCGCCCAAAAGCAACTTTATAATTTAGCAACAAATAGAGCATTTTTCAAGGCTTTTTTTATCCCTTGGAGCTATCGCTGGTCATAATCGCTGGCCCCATGCCCTGGCCCCGTGCTGGACCATGGCATAAGCACCAGCCTTAAGCGCAAACCCCATGCACCCGCCCCATGCTAGACCATGGCG
>JAITJB010000191.1 GCA_031279155.1 Deltaproteobacteria bacterium
GGCCATCGCGCCCGGAACGCTGATCGCAGCCCCGGGTATGCCTTCTTGCTTTCCTTCTGGCCTACCTTCTTACTTACCGTCTAGCCTACAATCTGGCTTAACGTCTGGCTTAGAATCTAGCTTAACGTCTGGCCTACCGTCTGACTCGCCTTCTCACTTACCACCTGGCTTAACTTCTGGCCTGACGTCTAGCTTGCCTCACTCCCCATCGAGCCCACTTTACACTTTTCCGCCCGAACGCTACCTACAGTGGCACGATCCCTTGGTCACCGGGACGGCGGTCATGCTTTTAGAGGCTTCGCTCTATTAACTTTAGCTTTAATTAAAAATTCCCCTATCTTAACCTAGCCTTACTTTTAAAGCTTGGCTGAGATGTTAGGCCCTAAGGATCTTAGATCCTTAGGAGCTCACGTCCTTGCTTGCTTGCGTCTTGCTTGCTTCCTTGCGTCCTAAGGCCCTTAGGGTCTTAGTGGGCTTGGCATAGGCTCTTACGTCCTTAGGCCCTTAGGGCTTGGCAAAGGCCGCGCCAGCCGCTCTAGCCGATTGAAGCTGTTCTTTGGTTAAGGCCTTGGGCGTCTCAATTTTCCGAAAAAACAGGCTCTCAAAATTTTTGGGGAAGGCCAGGGCGTCGAAGAAATACTTAACGCTCAAGGCCGCCGGGATAAACAGATCTTTTCCACGGGTAGCCCCAACGCCCAAAAGAAAGCCCTGAGCCCCCTCTAAGCCCTCGCGGTGACGGCCTAGGACATAGCGGCGAGCCCAATAGGCCTGGGAGCGGTCGATGACGGCTTTGCCCTGAGCTGGTATATCGTAGAAAAAGACCGGGGTTGAGACGACGATCCGCGTCACTGCCTCAAAAGCCTTGTAAAATATAGCCATATCGTCTTCAATGACGCAGTTGCCATCGACATTACATGAGCCGCACTCCTGACAGCCGTGGAGGTTATTGGCTTCGGCCACCGAAACAGTGGAAAATTCCGCCCCACTGTCGACGACGCCCTTGCCAAACTCCTCTAAAATTATCCAAGAGCTGCCCTGGCGCCTCGGACTAAAATGTACACCTAAAACCTTTAATTTATCACTCATTATCAGATCCCTTCACCTAATTAGAAAAAAGACTCTTAAGAGCCCTGCCCGCCCAACCGAGTTATAGGCGGTCACCTGCGTTGTAAGGCCTCCCTTAAAGATTCTATCACCTCAATTCCTAAGGGACTATGGTCCTTAACCCAAGTTATTGGCGTCTTTTTGTTGGCGCCATGAAAATCGGAACCAGCCGTAATCACTAAATTAAAACGTTTAGCCAAAGAGATGACGAACTTTTGGAAATCCTCATCGTGATCTGGATGGTAAGCTTCTAACCCCACTAAACCCCAATCCTTCCATTGGGGGATAACCGAAAGCCATTTGTCGAGATCGAGACCTAAACTTATGGGATGGGCCAATACCGGGGCGAAACCTTTTTCCCTTAATAGTTCCAAGGCCTTCTGCGGCCTCATGCGGATCTTATCGACGTAGGCGGCCCGGCCCTTGCCTAAGTATTTATCGAAGGCCTCCTGAAGGCTTGAGACGTAACCGGCTTCCAGCATGGCCCTGGCAAAATGTGGCCGGCCCATCTGGCCGCCATTTGAGATGGCTTCAATCCTCGACCATGTAAGCTTTACCCCTAAGCTAATGAGCTTATCAAATAAGACGACGTTTCGGTCGAGGCGATATTTTTTGACCTCCGATAAGATGGGCACCTGGCCCTCGCGGCACATAACGCCTAAGCCTAAAAGATGGGTTATGCGGACGTACTCTAGGCTCAATTCCACGCCGCCAACTACCGGCAAATCAAATTCGCGCCCGGCCTCGATAAATTCTGGCAAACCGTCAACGGTATCGTGATCGCAAAGCCCTAGGGCGGCTAATTGGCTGTGCTTGGCCAGGCGGACGGCCTCACGAGGACTGAAGGTTCCATCTGAGGCCGTAGAATGGATGTGTAGATCGCATCTGCGCATTAAGCCGCCCCAATGGCCGCCAAATCGGACTTATAAGAGGGGCTCAAAACTAGTTCGCTTGCTAAGCCGGTGTGGATCTGGCCGTTTAAGTACGGCTCATAGGCGAGCATCAGCCTTAAAAAACCTAAGTTAGTCTTAAGCCCCTCTATCTCAAAGGCGGAGAGGGCCTCAGCTAATTTTTTAATAGCGGCTAATCTATTTGCGCCTACACAAATTACTTGGGCGATCATCGGGTCATACCATGGGGTGATGGCTGACCCCTCGGTAAAGCCGGTCTCCACCCGTATCCCAGGCCCTTTGGGCGGCCTAAAAACCTTTAATACCCCGGGCGAGGGCAAAAACCTGAGGGAATCTTCGGCGTAAATCCTAGCCTCAATGGCCTGGCTAGTAGGAGCGCTTTCTAGATTAAGATCTAAATCCGATAATTTTGCTCCATCGGCCAAAGCCAACTGAGCGAGAGCAAGATCTTTTCCGGTAATAGCTTCCGTTACCCCGTGCTCAACTTGAAGCCTTGGGTTAACTTCTAGAAAGTTAAAGCCAGTTTCCGGACTGTAGAGCGTCTCTAAGGTCCCTAAATGGTCGTACCCAATGCGCCCTAAAACTTGGGCGGCTAGATTAGCCATGTTAGAGAGGGCTATTTCATCGATATTAGGGGCCCTAGCTTCTTCTAAGACCTTTTGACGCCGCCTTTGAATTGAGCAATCGCGCTCGTAGAGATGACAGCTATTTTGGTGGGAATCGCAGATAACCTGAAATTCCACGTGCCTAGGCTTATCAATCAGTCTTTCGGCGTAAACCGCGCCCCGGCCAAAGCCCCTTAGGGCCTGGGATTCTGAGGCCTCAAGGGCTTTTAATAGAGAAGGGCTGTCGGTTGCGGCAATCATGCCGATACCGCCGCCGCCGCCCAAAGGCTTGATCAAAAGCGGAAAGCCAAGCTCTTGGGCAATACTGGCCTTTTCGTTTAATGTTCCCGTAAGTTCTTTTGTAGCTTGCGCCGTAGGTAGCCCCTGTTCGGCCATCATCTCACGAGATCTTACCTTATCGCCCATAATCTCAAGCCATTTGGGCGAGGGACCGATAAAGACCAGACCCTTTTCCTTAAGCTTATGGGCAAAGAGGCTATCTTCCGACAAAAAGCCCCAACCAGGGTGGACAGCTTCGGCCTTGGCGTCTATTGCCGCCTTGACGATGGCCTCGCGATTTAAGTAGCTATCTTTAGGCGGAGGGGGACCAATGACATAGAACTCGTCGGCCTCCCGGACGTAGGGCAGATCGCAGTCGGCTTCGGAACACAAAACCACGCTCTTAATTTTGGCGGCGGCCAGAGCCCTGACCAACCTGGAAGCTACAGCCCCACGGTTAGCTATCGCGACTTTTGTGAGCATTAATCCCTCCGCCGATAAATTTCTTTCTTCTAAGCTTCATATTAGCCTAGATTTGGAACCTAGTTTTAGCTTAGTTTTGGGGCTAGGTTTCGGTTAAAAAAGAAAAAAATAACCAAGAAAGCTGGCTTTGTCGGCCCTGTATGGGCGCTATCTAAGCTTATTTTATCAACTGAGCACCTAGAAAACAAATGACCAGTTCTAAGCTTAGGAAAGCTATTTTTCATGGAAAAACTCAGATTTATCTAGCTTTATCAGGCAAATTCCAACATCAAATCTAGAGTTTTCTTTAATAAAAATCCTAGGCGCCATAAAAAACCCAATCCAAATTTGGGTTCTAAAGTCAATTTCAGGTCAAACCG
>JAITJB010000199.1 GCA_031279155.1 Deltaproteobacteria bacterium
CCTCGGTATTGTTCTTAAAGCTGTTTAAATCGGCTGTCCCGACCCAGGATAATAAGTTCATAATTTTGCGCTTTAATCTTTTAGGTTAGAAGGGTCTGGCGCCCCTGTTGTTACAGATAATTTCCAGTGGCTACGTCAAACAAGCTAGCTTGCTTGCTTGCTGACTTGCTTTTGACTAGCCTAGCTTTGCCTAGCTTGGTCTAGCTAGCTTGTTAGCCTTGCTGGCCTGACTAACGCGCTTGCTATTTAGCAAGATTTAGACCAAGCTGAATAATTCATTAAGTAGGCTAATTTACAGTCATTTTTCTAAAGGCCAAAATTCAACGACTGAAAATTTTCAATGGTTCTTAAATATTTTTATCGTTCGCCCTGGCTAAGAAGCCAGGGCTTTCTTATTTGCCTAAAATCGGGAAACAGCTAAGCGATCTTATGGAATCTAAGGCCGGAATGCGGTAAAACCCAAAGCCGAAGCGGGCGTTTTTGCCCATTCCCAAATATTGTCCCCAAACCAAGCGGCGAGCTTGATTACTGTCAGGCCAACCGTCTATCAAGATGGTTCCGGTAAGTCCACCTAATCTCATTTGGCGTTCGCGGCTATAGGCTAGGTCTCGCCAGGTCGTCTGAGTGCTCATGATGTTCAAGGGATTACCATTGGGCGATGGAGAGGCTTCTGATTTTGTTTCGGGAAGCCTGATTCTGGTTATCATATGCTCCATAGCCTTAGGCCAACCAAAATATTCTTCGCCAGAGTACTCCGAAAAGCCAGGGGCGTTAGCGGGCCGGACGATACGTAAAGGGCTGGTCAGGACCAAGCGCCAGGGAGAGTCGATATTTTCCAGAGCCTCAATTTCGGAACGAAAAAGATTTTCATCTAAGGGCGGCCAAGGGTCTTCTTGATATGGGTTTTCTTGGCTGGGATCATCTTGGCTAGACGCTGTAGAATCGCTGGATTCTTCTTCATCTCCCAAATACGGGATGGACATAGAAACAAGCTCTAAAGATCGCCCTAAAACAAATTCGCCCTCCCCTATCTGGTGCGATTCCTTAAGGGCCTCCAAAAAAGACTCTGTTGTTCTCTTTTTTTGGGAGTCGGCCACGAGCCTAACCATAATCGAATCGTCGGCCCGCCACGGAGACTGACACCAACCTTCGGGAATCAAGGCCTCAAAGGCCTCTTCGGGGTCAATGGATTGAGACTTGGCTACCAGCCGGAAAAGGGCGTTCCAGCGAGCCCCTGGCCAAGGGGGGAGAGATTTAATAGGTTTTAAAACCCGGAACTCCAGGTCCATTAACAGGCGCACAGCTTGCTCGGATTTATTCATTTCGCGCCTTTAGGCCAGCGAATTTAGTGGTCTTGAGCCTACAAAAATTTTGTTCCTAGGCGTAAGATTAAATTTTAAGAGAGAGGAGGCAAGATCTTTAGAAAAGCTCGTCTCTAGAGGGGCCAAAATGGCGGCGCCAATGACCTTGGGTGAGACAAATTAGAATTTTTGCATAAGGCAGGTAACTGCCTCTTTATACCAGATTTAGTCATTGTTGTCCAACATGCCACAACTGCGGCTTTTCAGCCGAATTAATTTTTCGAAAAAAAACCTGCCTTAAAATGTCAGAGATTGCTGAGCCCAGAAGCACGGAAAGCTCTACTACAAGCTATACCAGGCCCTACCAAAAGCTCTACTACGAGCTCTACCACAAGATCTACCTGAGGTTAGGCTGTTTAAAACTCTCCGAAGACCTAAACTTTAAAAAGGCCGCCAGAATTTTAGTCAGTAGCCGAAAAATTTAAGTTAGTCGCCGGAAACAAGAGTCTAGGTAATCATAATAGCTTAGTCTATATGATAGTTACTATTGTTATTAATATTATTAATAAGGCCTGAGCAAAAAATGGCCATTGGGGCTTAAGAAAAAGACTCTAGCCTCATATTTTGAATTTGGTTCTCTGACCAAGTTCACCCAACCAAAAAGTCAAAAATGCATCTGAGCCATAAACCAGGCCATTTTCATGGGTTACAAAAATAGCTGCCAAAGCTCTGATTGAGAGTTTTTCCTGTCGCACTTGAGAGTTTAGCCTAATTCGTGATATTGTTATTTTACGACGGGCTGGGACCTAACCCAGACGACCGCCTCCGGGCGGTTTTTTGTTAAATTTCTCTTTTTTATCATTTTTAGTTATTTTATAAAGTAAAGATCTAAAACAGTTGACACAAGGAGAGAGCCAGGCAAAAGAAAATGACGGTCGCCGCCCTTATAGTTACAGAAAGCTTTAGGGCGATTTTCAGAAAAAGTATCAACCAATCGATTAACGAAAAAAACAGGAGTAAATTTTGATTGAATCTGCATCGGGAGATATCTTCAAAGCCGAAGTCGATGCCCTGGTCAACCCAGTCAATTGTGAAGGGGAAACTGGCCGCGGGTTGGCTCTTCAATTTAAAATGAAATATCCGGCCAACTTCAATGCCTATTATGAGGCCTGCCGCCATAACCAGCTTCAGTTGGGCCAGATGTTCACCTTTGAAACCAGATCCAGAAGCAAACCCCATTACATTTTCAATTTCCCCATCAAAAACCATTGGCGCGAGACAGTCTCCCTAACTAACATCCAAAACGGCCTGATCGATCTGGCCAACAAAATCTTAGAGCGCCAGATTGAGACTATAGCCCTACCGCCCATTGGCTGTGGACCAGGTGGGCTGGACTGGAAAGATGTCAGGCCATTAATCGAAAAACACCTAGACCGCGATAAACTGCAAATCATCATTTACGGCTTCGCGGCCCCTCCCATCCATAAGGCTCCATCCAGACCAGTGGAGGCCCCGGTCATGACCGTTGGACGGGCGGCACTGGTCCACCTGATGTCCCGCTATACCAACTCCATCAATGATAACCACGTCACCCTCCCTGAGCTCCATATGCTTTTGTATCTTCTCCAGGAGCAGGGTGAGACGCTGAGGTTGGAATTTAACAAGGGCTCTTCCAGCCCTTACGCCAGAAACCTCAGGCCAGTTCTTAACGCTATTGATGGTTATTATCTCTCAGGTTATATCGGGGGTCCTGATCGTCCCACCAAGGAGATCCTCTTAATCCCGGCTATTGAGAAGGTCGCCTCTGATTATCTAGCTAACCACAACTCGACTTTAGCAAGAATCCAAAAAATCTTAGACTTGGTGGAAGGCTTCCCACCCCACAGCGGTTTAGAGCTTCTAAGTACCACTCATTGGATCGTCACCAAAGAGCAAAGCCTGACCTTAGAAGATCTTATCCGCCGAACCTACAGCTGGAATCGCCAAAAGAGGAGCTTTTCCTCCGAGCAGATAGGCTCAGCTGCGGCCAGGCTCATCGAACTTGGCTGGATAGAGCCTCTGACCCCTGCCGGAGCTTATCAAGGCGATTACTCTGCCACTCCGCCGTGGGCCCAAGATCCTGTAGAATAAGTCCCTGTGGAATAAGCCCCGGCAGAATAAGCTACGGTGGAATAGGAGCCTATTTAATAGGAATCTGTTGTTTAAGCCATTATGGCTTAAATCCCTATTGCCTAAGGCTCGAGCTACCATAACCAACGGCCTAAAGACCTAAAATAGGGAGGATGGGGACTCTCAA
>JAITJB010000297.1 GCA_031279155.1 Deltaproteobacteria bacterium
GCGGCCCAAATATGACTTATGTAATGAGCTATTTTAATCACCAAGCTACCATTAAGGCTACATGCCAAAACACTAAACAAGACAACCAACAGGCTACCTACCAAAACACTAATCAAGACAACCAAATAGCTACACAAAAAGCTAACCTACAGGCTACCCAAAGAGAAAACGAGGCCACGTGATGGGGGGAAGCGTCTTTGGTAAAAATTTTAAGATAGCAACTTTCGGCGAATCCCACGGTCCAGCTTTAGGCGTCGTCATTGACGGCATCCCGGCAGGTCTGGCCATCTCCGAAAGCCTTATCCAAGCCGATCTTGACCGCCGCCGGCCAGGCAATTCACCCTTTACGTCACCTAGGCGTGAAGCAGATATTGGTCAAATCTTAAGCGGCTTAACCGATGATGGCTTAACTAACGGCGCGCCCATGGCCATAGTTATCCAAAATAGAGCCTTCAAAAAATCCGACTACAAAAATATTAGCCAGCTTTTTCGGCCAGGTCACGCTGATTGGACTTACTTTAAAAAGTATGGCCTAAGCCCCCAATCCGGAGGCGGGCGAGCCAGCGGCCGTGAGACGGCAGCTAGGGTAGCCGCCGGGGCCGTGGCCCGGGTCATACTTTCGCCTCTATATATCTCTATCCGCTCGGGAACCGAAATGGTCGGACCCCTTAAGGCCGAAATTTGTGATTTTGATTTTAGCCAAACCGACCCCTTGCGCTTCCTAGATCCCCATTTAGCCCCCAAGGCCCAGGAGTTAGTCCTTGACGCCATGAAAAGGGGCGACTCGGTGGGATCGGTTGTAATGGTAGAAGCCTTAGGCGTACCAGTGGGCTTAGGGGAGCCTGTCTTTGATAAGCTTTCAGCTCTCTTAGGTCACGCTTATTTTTCCATTGGCGCGGTTAGGGCCGTGGAATTTGGCGAGGGCATCGAAATATCTAAAAAATGCGGCTCAGAATCTAACGACCCCATGGGGCCCGATGGGCCCTTAGGCGACCACCATGGCGGCTTTTTGGGGGGGGTTTCTACTGGCCGTCCCATAAGGGCTAGGCTCTTTATCAAACCCACGCCGTCTATTAGTCTTCCCCAAAAGACTATTGATTTAAATGGAGAGCCTCAGGAAATATGCGTTCACGGTCGGCACGATCCCTGTTTAGCCCCGAGGTTGGCTGTGGTGGCCGAAGCTATGACATTGATAGTTTTAGCCGATCTTTACCTTTCATCAAAATTAAGCTTTTAATATATAAATTAATAATTTTACCTAACTTGGGTTTTTTATACCGAGTCAGGAGAGTTTTTACTTAAAATCTAATAGTACTTTAATACTTTGACAGCGAAAAATTCTTGACTTTTCCATGGGCCCTGTATAAGGTATAAAAACTATCTGCTAAGCCCGCATGTTACCTCTAGTAAATCTCATTTCTTGTTAGGGGCCGATCGGATCTAGCTGAGCTAGCTGGACTCGCTTTCTGGACTTTTAAGCTCAGCTTAAAAGCTCAGTTGCTAGCCATTCTCGCTATCTGGAGAAAACCATGCACATATCCGAAGGCGTTTTGTCGATACCTGTCTTAGCTAGCGGCGCCGTCTTAACGGTGGCCGGCGTGGGCTTAGGCCTCAGAAGATTAAACATCGACAATCTACCTAAGACGGCTGTCATGACCGCCGCCTTCTTTACGGCTTCTTTTATCCGCCTACAAGTCGGGCCTAGTAGCGTCCACTTGATGCTTAACGGCCTGATAGGCATCATGATGGGCTGGGCGGCCTTTCCGGTCATATTAATCGGCCTTTTGATCCAGGCCCTTTTGTTTCAATATGGCGGGATAATTAACTTAGGCGTCAACACCTTAAACGTGGCTCTACCCGCCGTTCTCTTTGGCTTTATCTTCCGGCCCATGGTCATGAACCCTAAAACTTCCGTCTGCTCAGTGGGCTCCTTTGCCGTGGGCTTTCTGTCCATAAGTTTGACGGCTCTGATGGTCTGCGCGGCCTTACTTTTAACCGATCCCGTGTCCTATAAACTAGCGGCCATGACCATATTGGTCGCCCACGTGCCGGTGATGTTCATTGAAGGGGTTATCGCTCTTTTGTGCGTAAGGTTCGTAAAAAAAGTTAAACCTGAGCTCTTGCGCGACGCCCTAGGACCCCCTAAGCCAACTATAGAACCAAACTCGTAGTTTCGGAGTAATACGCTTGTCTAGTCTAAAAGGAGCGGCTAGCGCCCCCTTTGACCCAATTTATGGCGCCTTTACTTCACCACTATCTAAAAATGATGGCCGGCTAAAAATCATCTTGGTCATCTTATGGGCCATCTTAATATCCGCTCTCCATGGTCTCATAGCCGCCTTTGGGGCCTTCGCTGGATCCTTAATCCTCATAACCTTGTCCAGATGGCCTCTAAAAAACCTTATTAAGCGCCTTTACGCCGTAAACTTCTTTATGGCCTTTATGTGGCTAATGATCCCCTTCTCTTTTTCCACGCCTGGTGAGGTTATTGCCAGATTAGGGCCCTTGGCCGTAACCTTAGAAGGCGTAAAACTCGCGAGTCTCATTACCCTTAAAGCCAACGCCATCGTCATATCGATTATCGCCCTTTTGGGGACCACGCCCCTACACCACTTAGCCGCCGCCTCTAGGGAAATGCACATACCTGAAAAGCTTGTCGGCGTTTTTCTTTTAGCTGTAAGGTATTTTCAGGTCATGCACCAGGAGTACTTAAGGCTTAGGCGAGCCATGCGGGCCAGGGGCTTTAAATTTAACCTAAGCTCTAACGCCTTAAGGGGAGCAGCTAACTTAGTCGGTAGCTTAGTTGTGCGCAGTTTTGATCGCGCCGAGCGGGTCCATAAAGCCATGCTAAGCCGGGGCTACACAGGGATGGTCCACGTTAGAAGCGCTTTTTATTTAAAACCTATAGATCTCGTTTTAGCCTTGATTATCTTAGCCCTAGCGGGCTTAGTTGGGGGGCTTGAGTGGCGGCTTTAATAGATATAACTAACTTAAGCTTTAGCTACGACCCCCATCGCCCCATCTTCGAGAGCCTAGATTTCGTCTTTCACGAGGGACAAAAACTTGGCTTGGTGGGTAAAAATGGCGCCGGTAAATCGACTTTGCTGCAGCTTATTATGGGCTTAATTAAGTCATCTTCCGGGGCCATAGAGATCTTTGGCCAAAGGCGCTCCACCGAAGCCCAATTTAGGGAAGCAAGATTACAAATAGGTTTTGTCTTCCAAGACGCTAACGATCAGCTATTTTGCCCTACGGTAGGCGACGATATAGCCTTCGGACCCTTAAACATGGGGCTCTCTAGAGAAGAGGCCGATAAAATTGTCGATGAAACTTTGGCTCTCATTGGGATGGAATCTTTCAAAGACCGGGCCAGTTACTCTCTCTCAGATGGCGAAAAAAAGATTGTGGCCATTGGCACAGCTCTAGCCATGAGACCTAAGTTACTCATTTTAGATGAGCCGACCACCTGCCTTGACGAGGACGCCTGCGATAGAATTGCCCAAGTCCTCTTAGATTGTGGCCTACCCTACTTAATAGCCGCCCACGATCTGTCTTTCCTTGACCGCGTGGCCCCGGATCGGGCCAGACTTATTGGCGGACACATAATTTATGAGCCATTGGCCTCCCGGCCAGATCGCAACCACGATCGCCTAAGGGTGGTCGGAAAGGATTGAGTATGCTTATTTTTAGGGCCCAGAGTTTAATCTTTAGAAACTTATTTGTAATGTTATTTTTTTCGCTTGCTCTTTTACTACTCTCCCCTAACAACCTGGAAGCCCACGGGGTTACATGGGATTACAGTTCCAAAGATAGCGTTGGTTTGGAGTTTTCCTATGACGATGGGACCCCCATGCTTTACGTAGAAATCAATGTCTACGGTCCTGACAATGAAAGCTTACTTAGCCAAACAGGCCGAACCGACAAAAACGGATATTTTGCCTTCATTCCTGAGACCAGCGGCAATTGGCTAGTTACGGCCAACGACGGCGAGGGCCACTTAGCCCGGGCCGAACTTACCATTAACCCCAAAACTAGCCAAAGCCCGGAAGCGTCAACTGGTGATCAAGCAAGCGATAGTCAAGACGCCCAACCGTCTACCAACCCTAATCCAACCTTTAACGCCCAAAAGGTCGCGGCAGCCGCAGCCAAGCCCTATAAGATCGTCATGATTGTCAGTATATTTATTAATATTGCCCTCGCCTCCATGCTTTATAAGAAAAAGAAGACTGGAGCAAGCTGACCAGCAAGCAAGCGAGCAAGCAAGCGAGCTACCAGGCAGGCAGGCAGGCAAGCAAGCAAGCCCAAAAGCTAACCAAATAACAAGCTACCAGCTGACCAAATTTCAAGCCGGCTAAAAGCCAACCAATCGTCTGACTTTTAAGAGAAACTGCCCACCAAAAAAACGCCAACTTAGTTGGCGTTTTTTTTGGTGGGCGCCCT
>JAITJB010000062.1 GCA_031279155.1 Deltaproteobacteria bacterium
TAGACTTTTTCGATTTCTCGGAAAGGAGGAACGCCGTGGCGATCTATCACCTCAGTATCAAAATATTTACTCACGGCAAAGGCAAGCCCGCCATCGCCGCCGCCGCGTACCGCGCCGCCCATAAAAATCATAAGCGAATACGACGGCCAAACCCACGACTACTCCCGCAAGGGCGGTGTCGTCCACAAAGCTACCTTTTGCCACCGGAAAACTATTGGGAATTGTTGACGAATATGTCAGGCTTGGGGAGGAAGTTAATCATGGCTGTAGAGCCCTTGGCCGGAAAAGGGATAATCAACAGCCATGGGATAGCATCATTTTACGAGACAATCATACCTCATGAGGCGATGAGTCTTCCCTCACGCTTGGAGAGGTAGGGAGCGGATTTTTCATGGCCTTATTGTTCATAGGTCGCCTAGGATAAGCCCGGGTTAAGCCCTGGTTAAGCCTAGAAGGCAATACCTGAAATTTAAATGTTAAAAGCACTAGGAGTCAAATATGACAGAAGCCAAACAAAGCTCACCTCAAATCTGGCTAAGTGAGCCCCCGGCCATAGGCCATACCGCTAGTCAAGAGGTAACCGTTGAAATACATCTCACCGCCCTGGCCGTTGGCAGCGGAAGTCTTGAGGTCCTTGCCACTCCCATGATGGTGGCCTTAATGGAGAAGGCGGCCTGCTCGACCTTAGAGGGTTTTTTAGCTCCCGGGTGGACCAGCGTGGGCACAAAATTAGACATAACCCACAGCGCCGCTAGTCCCTTGGGCGCGGCTATCGTGGCTACGGCCAAACTCACTAATATAAGCGACCGCAGCCTAGATTTTGAGCTAACCGCCTCTGACAATAGCGGACCCATAGGCTCAGGGACCCACAGCCGCTTTTTAGTTTTTAGCGATAAATTTATGGCAAAAACAAAGTCGCGTATTAAACCGTAAGTTTTCGGCCTTTTTTGGCCGCCCTCTTAGCTCCGATAATGAGCCTAAGTTTATAGGCCGTGGGTATGATGAACATGGAAAGAGTAAAGGCCGTGATCATGCCGCCCAAAAGAGGAGCTGAGATCCGCCTCATGACTTCCGAGCCTGTACCAGCCGTCCAAAAGATGGGTATTAACGAGACAACCACTGTACCCACGGTCATGGCCTTGGGCCGGACCCTTAAGGTGGCCCCGGAGTGGATGACGCGGTCGGCGGCAGAGGCTGAAAGTTCGCCGGGATCGTTTAGTTCTGGAGCCTCCCGGGCCGCCTGCCTTAGGTAGATGAGCATGATCACCCCAAATTCGGCGGCTAATCCGGCTAAGGCGATAAAGCCTACGCCTGAGGCTACCGAGACGGCGTAACCTTTAAGGTACATAAACCAAAAGCCGCCCACTAAGGAGAAGGGGAGGGAGCACATGATCATGGCCGCGTCGGTGAAGTTACTAAATTCTGAGTAAAGAAGAATAAAAATAATAATGAGCGTTGCCGGGATCATAAGCCTTAAATGGCTATAGGCCCGTTCATAAAGCTCGTACTGTCCGGTAAACGACAAGCTTACCCCTGGGGGGCGAGTGATTTTTTCGCGAAAGGCCCGGTCGAGATCGCGGACGACTGAAATCATGTCCCGGCCCCTGGTATCCAAGTAAATCCAAACCGTAGGTCGCCCTTGTTCGCTTTTAAGCATCGAGGGCCCGGTCGATACTTTGATGTTGGCCACGTCTTCTAAGGTTATTTCCTGGCCCATGGAGGTCAGGATGGGAAGGTTTTTAATGGCCTCCAAACTATCTCGGTACATCTGCGGGTAGCGTAGGTTTATGGGGTAGCGGGCAATGCCCTCAACGGTGTCGCCTATCATCTCGCCGCCTACGGCTATGGACACAAATAGCTGAACATCACTTATCGTAAGCCCAAATCGAGCTGCAGCTTCCCTATCAATATCAATATCAAAGTATCTACCGCCAGTAAGGCTTTCGGCTAATGCCGAAGTTACCCCGGGGACAGTTTTGGCCACGTTTTGGACTTCTTGGGCTACAGCGTCTATCTCTTTAAGATCTTCGCCTGAGACCTTGACGCCAATGGGGCTTTTAACCCCGGTTGAAATCATGTCAATGCGGTTTCGGATGGGCGGCACCCAAAGGTTGGCGACGCCTGGTAGCCTTACGGTGCGGTCTAATTCTTCGATTATGCCGTCCATATCGATACCTGGTCGCCACTCATTTTGAGGCTTAATGCGGATAGTTGATTCCAGCATCTCAATGGGCGCCGGATCGGTTGCCGTTTCCGCCCTACCGGCCTTACCGAAGACCTGCTCGACTTCCGGGACGGTCATAATAAGTTTATTGGTTATTCTAAGGAGTTCTCCGGCTTCGGCTACCGAGAGCCCGGGTAGAGTTGAGGGCATGTAGAGCAGATCGCCCTCGTCAATGCGGGGTAAGAACTCGCCGCCTAGCTTTTTTAAGGGATAGACGGCTGAAAGAAGTATTAAAAGGGCGACCAACAGCGTGATAACCGGTCTTTTGAGGGCGACCATTAAAAAGGGCTTGTAGATGGTTATCATGAAGCGGTTGATGGGGTTAGTGTGTTCGCCAGGGATGCGCCCCCGAATTAAATAACCCATTAAGACCGGGATTAAGGTTACGGCCAAAAAGGCCCCGGCGGCCATGGCGTAGGTCTTGGTAAAAGCTAAGGGACCAAAGAGCCGCCCTTCCTGGCCCTGGAGGGCAAAAACCGGGATAAAGGAGAGGGTAATAATCAATAAGCTTACAAATATGGCCGGCCCCACCTCACAGGAGGCTTCGGTCACAAGTTCCCAGCGCTTGGCTAGATCGAGAAAAAGATCCGGGTTTTCTAGCTTAAAGCGCTCAATTTTTTTGTGGGCGTTTTCCACCATGACAATGGAAGCGTCAACCATGGTGCCTATGGCGATGCCTAGGCCGCCTAAGCTCATGATGTTGGCGCTCACGCCCTGATAGTACATGATGATAAAGGATATTAAGATGCCCAAGGGCAAGGTGAAGATGGCTACCAGAGAAGACCTTAGGTGTAAAAGAAAGATCAGGCAAGTTAAGGCTACTACGATAAACTCTTCGGTCAGCTTACTTCTGAGATTATCTATGGCCCGGTCAATTAGTTGACTGCGGTCGTAGACGGTTACGATTTCCACGCCTTCGGGTAAGCTTGGTTTGATTTCTTCAAGCTTAGCTTTAACGGCCTCAATAACGGTCCTGGCGTTTTTACCTGAGCGCATTAAGACCACGCCCCCGGCCACCTCGCCCTGGCCGTCGAGCTCAGCTATGCCCCGGCGCATTTCCGGGCCTAAGTGGATGTCAGCTATCTGATCGAGGAAGACCGGGATGCCTTCCTCTTTGGTGGTCACTAAGATCTTTTGGAAGTCTTCGATGCCGTTTAAGTAGCCATTGGCCCGGACCATGTATTCGGCCCCGGCCTGTTCGACTACCGAGCCCCCGGCCTCCTGGTTGGAATTTTGAATGGCCATCATGACCATGTCTAAGGAAATGCCTTGTCTGGCCAATTCCAAAGGGTCAACTACGATTTGGTATTGGCGGACTGCGCCGCCAACAGCCGCCACTTCGGCTACGTCGGGAACCGACGAGAGCTCAAAGCGCAGGAGCCAATCTTGGAGGCTTCTGAGATCTGAGAGATCGAGTCGCCCGCTTCGGTCGATTAGGGCGTACTCAAAGATCCAGCCGACCCCGGTGGCGTCGGGTCCTAGCGAGGGCGTAACCCCGCTAGGCAAACTCCCTTGGACCTGGTTGAGGTTTTCTAAGACCCGGCTTCGGGCCCAATATAAGTCAGTGTCATCGTCAAATATGACGTAGACAAAGGAATCGCCGTAGGCCGAGTATCCCCGAACGGCTCTGGCGCCAGGTACGGTCAGCATGGCCCGGGTCAGCGGATAGGTGACCTGGTCCTCAACTAGCCTTGGAGCCTGGCCAGGGTAGGGGGTTCTGATGATGACCTGGACATCGCTCAGATCCGGGAGAGCGTCCACGGGCGTATGCCAGACGATCCACAGGCCCCACAGGGCTACTATCGTAGAGGCCATTAAGACCAGCGTTCGGTTTTTGACGCACAGCCTAGTCAGCTTGGCTATCATCGGTTATCTCCGCGATTAAAATAATTTAGCAAAATAATATAGCTATGATCCCTGAGAACTCTGAGAATCTTAAGTACCCTCAGTACCTGGAGTACTTTGAGAACCCTGAGATCCCTGAGTACTTTGAGATCCCTCAGTACCTTGAGTGCCCTGAGTAGTATGTGAACTATGATCTTGCGAGCTAGTGATTTCAGGCGTCGGCTTTTTTAGGCGCTCTAAGGCCCCGGCTAAGTTGGCTTCAGAATCGATTAAAAAGAGCCCGGAGACGACCACCTCTTCGCCGGCCTCAAGCCCCTCGGCTATGGCCGTCTGGCCCCTTGAGGAACCTATTACCCTGACGTTTTTGGGTAAGAAAGTCCCGTCAGCTAGGCGGGTGATCACTCTGACCTCTTCGCCTAAGTCAATTAAGCTCTGGGTGGGGATTAAGATGGATTCTTCGCCGGCTTTTCTCAGCCTAACGGTGGCCGTTAAGCCCGGCCTTAAGAGCCCTTGATCGTTTGGGACAGTTAGCCTTAAGGGAATGGTTCGGGTCTGGCTATTGGCTTTGGGTAATAGTGTCTGCTCGGTAACCTCAAAGACTCTTTCCGGCCAACTGGCCGCCGTGACCCTAAGGCGAGCCCCTTGAACTAACCTTAGATCTTTTTGGGGCACCTCAGCTGTCACCCATATGGGATCAAAACCTTGGACCACGGCTAAGACAGAGTTCTTATCGATATTCATGCCCGGGTAGACGGCTAAAGAAGTTATCACCCCGGCTACCGGGGAAGTTATGCTTAAGGTCGTCTGAACTTTCCCGGTTTTATCTACTTCTGAGAGCATTTCTTCGGGCATGCCGCTGAGCCTTAGTTTTTCCCTGACCCCGCCAATTAATCGACTATCAGCCCTCTGAGTCTTTAAGAGTAGATACTCACTTTGATCCGAGGCCCAGGCCGGAACGGTTACGGTGGCTATCTGCTGACCTAAGGCTACTGGATCGCCAACGGCTAAACTTTGAACCGAGCTCACAAAGCCTTCGGCTCTCGATTGGACTCTAGCCTCTTGATAGCGGTTAAAATCAACGTTAGCTGAAAACTCGCGGATCTCATTTAAGCGGCCTTTTTGGGCCACGGCGATTTTTACTCCCAAGTTTTGAACTTGTATGGGATCGATAACCACGCCGCCCCCGCTTGAGGCGTCGGAGGCGTATCGCGGAACAAGATCCATATCCATGAAGGGCGATTTACCGGGTTTATCAAAATGGACGCCGGGATACATCGGGTCATACCAATATAAGACCGTGGGTTGCGCGTCTTTCTCTCCGGTTGTAACCTCATTAACCTCACCAGGGAGCGCTGGACTACGGCTCGAAAGATAAACAACGGCCCCATAGGCGATTAGACCACCTATGACCAGGCCGGCCACAAAGGCCGGCAGCCGGCTAGGGCTCGATTTAGTTGGGTTCATTTTTTTCTCCTAAAAAGCCTAACAAGCCAAAAAATTGGCTGAGAGCTAAATAACCCTCAGTCTAAGGGCTCGAGATCGACCACCACATAGTCGTTGGGGCTGTTAAACTTAATATCGAGTCTTAAATTGTCGCCTATGGTCAGTCCCTCTAGGAGGCTGGGGTCGTCTACCTTAAAGCCCATGGTCATTGGGCCCCAACCCACGGCTTCAATGGGGCCGTGGTCGACTACTATCCGGGCGTTTGGGCTATCGATTTCGCGCAGAGTTGCTCTTACCGAATAGATGGCCGGTGTAGGCGCGCTTTGGCTAACGTTCGCCCCGTGCGTGCCTCCGTGGCCGCTGTGATCGTGCCCTTGGGCTAAGACTTCCATTGGAGTCAAAAAAATGAGACCAAGAACGGAGAGTATTATTAAAGAAAAGACAAAAGATTTAGAGATTTTTAAGCTGGGCATGTGATTTTCCTTTTTGGACCATAGTCCGGTAGATTGAGGCAGTTTAATTATTTGGCGCGGCCTTATTTGGCGCTTGGTTCGCCAAGGGGGTAGCTACGGGGCTAGCTAGGTTTTCTTCGGGATCGCTTGGAAAGCCGCCGCCTAAGGCCGTGTAGAGGCTAAGATCGTTAAAGATCTCCTCTCGCTTTATTTCTAACAAGGTCATTTCAGCGTCGAAAACCTCTCTCTGGGCGGCTAAGACCTCAAGGTAGCTAACTACCCCGCTCTGATAGCGGTTGGCGGCCAGATCTAAGACACGCCTTTGGGCGGATAAATACTTTCGCTGGGCCTCCAGCCTCTGAGAGATGAGTTTTCTGACTTCTAAGCCTTCGGCTACTTCTCGGAAGGCCGATTGGATGGTCATCTCATACTCGACTATGGCCATCTCCCTTCGGATTTCGCTTAGTTCTAAATTGGCCCGGTTTCTACCGCCGCTAAAAATGGGAATGGTTACAACCGGGCTAAAAGACCACTGGTCGCTTCCGGGATCAAAGAGCGATGCTAGGCGCATACTCATAAAGCCCAATGCTCCGGTAAGGCTTATTTTGGGGAAAAAGGCCGCCCTTGCCGCCCCGATATCGGCGTTTCTAGCCAAAAGCTTGTGCTCGGCTTCCAAGATATCCGGCCTAGTTAAAAGGCTTTCTGAGGGTAGGTTTTCGGGGAGAGTAACCTGCGGCCAGTTGGCTAAGGGCACGGGTGAGGGGAGAGTGAGCTCTTTAAAATCGCCCAAGACTAATTTGAGGGCGTTTTGGGCTTTAGCTATCTCCACTCTCTGGAGGGCCAATGAGGCTTCGGCAAAGGCCACCATGGCCCTGGCCTGTTCGAGATCTAGAAGCTGGGCTTGCCCGGAGATGATGCGCTCCTCAATAAAGGCCATAGATGAGCGCCAGCTCTCTAAACTCCTTTGGGTGAGCCCAAAGCGCTCCTGAGCTAATCGGGCGTCTAGGTAGGCCCCGCAGACCGAAGTTAAAAGGGCCAAGCGGGCATAACGGGCAGCTGCTTGGGTGGCTAGGTAGTTTTCTCTGGCCGCTTCGGTCATGGAATTAATGCGGCCAAAAAAATCTAGCTCAAAAGAGGGAAGCATTAAGCCGGCTTCGTAGTCTTCGGTCGTTCGGCGTCCGCCGCCCCCGCCAGAGACAGTTTGCGAGCCGCTTACTTCCAACATGGGAAATCTCTCCGAACCAGTGACCCCGTACTCGGCTAAGGCTTCGCGGATCCTAAGAGTTGCGAGCTTAAGATCTCGGTTTTCCTCTAGGGCTTTTTCCACCAGGGCTTTTAAGCGATCTTCGGGTAAAAAATCGCGCCAGGTAGGTAGGGTAACTTGTGATTGAGCTTCCCCCTCCGGCCCAAGGTAGGGCGGCGTCGGAGCGGCTGGGCGCTGGTAAGGCGGGGCCAGCGAGCAGGATAAAAAGGCCGAAGCCGTAACCGTAATCAAGACCGCCAAAAGTGATCTTAAAAGCGTCATTAAAATCTCCCAAAGAAACCTCAGGCTTTATTCATGGAAATCCACGAATAAACCAAGGTTTCGGGATAGTCCCCTAAGGCTAAAGCTAAGGCTAAAGCTAAGCTAAGCTAAGACTAAAGCTAAGCTAAGCTAAGACTAAAGCTAAGCTAAGCTAAGACTAAGTCTAAAGCTAAGCTAAGCTAAGGCTAAAGCTAAGCTAAAGCTCACAGCCCGGTAGACTACTTGAGATTGTTTACTAAAATCTCAAGTTAAACCGATAGCCTCAGGCTCATAGGCTTTGGGGACAATACTTTTGTAAGGAAAGAGGATTAAAATTAAAGAAGATTAAAAGCGGGGAGGACGGAAGACGTCGCCTAAATAGTTACTGGTATTGGGGAGACCAGATGGGGAGGCGATAATGGAGGCCACCAGGTCAGGAGCCCGGAGGTTTTGGGTATAGTTAAAAGCTTGGAGAATCTGAAAGCAGCTAAAAAAACTGCAGTCCGGATACTGTTGTTGGTCGGGTTTTTTTGGGCTATCACCGGAAGATGGGTGGTCGCGGTCCACAAAGCTACCACCGGGGATTTCTGGCGCTTGGCTAGGCGTCTGAAAGCTCGCCGGGTCAGCGTGATGACTTAGATGAGCCGCGACCGGTGTCTCAATCCGTTGATCCTTGTGGTGCTCGTAAGTCATCCCATTAGCATCCGGTAGACAGCAATCAATGGGCATAGCCTTGACGCTAGATATGGGCGCTAACAGGGACAAGCACAGTAAAAGGGTTATAAAACGGATAATATTGATCATAGCCAAAAGTCTATCACATTTTTCTGGCCCTGGTCAATTTTTTTTCCGCCTGTAGGGGAATACTAATGAGGTCACTTGGTGTCATTGGTCAGGGCCCAGAGGAGGGCGGCGATCCAAGCCAAAACAGTCCAGCCTAAAAAGAAATTAATAAGTAATATGGGTAGAAAATTGTTATGTTTACGAGAGTAAGCTATGTAACTTGGAATAAAATAAATAGCCAGACTCATAAAAATAGCAATTAGGCATCCTATGTAAAAAACTAAAGTTAACATATTACCTTGTCCTAAATTGGGCCAGGCATGACCCTGGCGGATCAGAGTTTGGCCTTGGTTTTTAAGTGTTTTTCAAAAGGTA
>JAITJB010000081.1 GCA_031279155.1 Deltaproteobacteria bacterium
GTAAAGGGCAGATCGTAAACATCGCCGGGAGTGTGGTGAAGAACGCTCTGGCTAAGTTCCGGCGATTCGGAGTTAGTTAAGCCGGCGATGACCTTTAAAAGAGGGGACTTAGTATCGGCTTCTGGCCTTGGCGGCCTTTTGTGCTTTTTATTTTTGTCGTTTTTGATAATAGGTTTGGCCGGGCGATCGTATTCTTTGAGGCTAACGTATTGGTCATCTTTAGGGACCAGCATTTCGATGGTAACTTCATCACCGGAAACTATAGTGTGATCGGGCTCGGCGGCGCTGACTATGGCCATGCGATAACGCAGGCGGTCGAGCTCTTTATCGACCATTTCGTCGGTCACCAAAATGGGCGGCTTGGTTAAGGTGATAGAGCTAAAATCCGGCACTTCAAATTCCGGATAGATCTCAAAGGTCGTGGTGATGGTCATCGGTTCGCCATCTTTGATTTCCGGGATGGTTTCCAAGGTCGGCGTGGTAGCCGGCTCAATATTTAACTCAACGAGGGAGTCAATGATTTTAGGAGAAATAAGCTTCTCTAAAAGGTTCCGCTTGACCAAGTCGATGTGCATCTTCATTAACATGGCCTTCGGGGCTTTACCGGATCGGAATCCTTTGACCCTGGTTTTTTTTAGGAGATCTTCGTAGATTTCGGAAACAAAATCATCGATATCCTCAGCAGGGATAACTATGGTCAGTCTTTTACTGACGTTACTTATATCCTCAAGAACAGGCGGCATCTGGACTCCAAAAAAAATGGCCTTTTTAGCCTAAAATAAGGTGGTGCGAGAGAGGGGATTTGAACCCCTATAGCCTAAGGCCGCCGGCTCCTAAGACCGGTGCGTATACCGTTCCGCCACTCTCGCTCAATAATATGGGGCCGAAAACTTCTTAAGCCAAATTTGCGGCTTACAATTATCGGCGGAAAAAAATATAACGCCGTTTCCTGTGGTAGTTGGGTTGGTTTCTATAACGAACCCGGGGCACTGGGGGCGTAAATTGGTAATTTATCGCATAATGGGTCAAAATGCAAGTATTTTATCGAATTTCAAAAAACGGTCAAATGTACAAGAAAAATTAATAATTTGACAGCCTGATAACATGGAGTGCTGATGGACAAAGAGACGGCCTATTGGCCTGACAAAAGACGGCCCAATGTCCTTAAAAAAGACAATTTGATGGCTCGATATTAAGATGGCCTGATAGCACGTTAGTAAGAAAGCCTAAAACATCTGCTTGCGCTCAGCCGAGGAGCCTAAACCTAAGATCTCGCGGTATTTGGCCACCGTGCGGCGGGCGATTTTAATATTAGATCCCTGGAGGATCTCGACGATTTTTTGGTCGCTTAAGGGCTTTTTGGGGTCTTCGCCGCCGATGATGTTTTTAATGCGATTTTTAACGCTCTCCGAAGACAGTGAATCGCCATGGAAGCGGTTAATGGGGCTATCGAAGAAGTACTTTAGCTCAAAGACGCCCCGGGGAGTATCGACGTATTTGTTGGTCGTAACCCGGCTGATGGTGGATTCGTGAAAATTTATATCTAAGGCTACATCGCGGAGAACTAAGGGCTTTAGGTGTTCAATACCCTTATCGAGAAAATCTCGCTGAAACTTAAATATCGACTCCGTCACCCGGTAGATAGTCCTTTGGCGCTGGTGGATGCTTCGGATCAAAAAGGCCGCGCCTTTAAGTTTTTCCGAAAGGTATTTGCGGGTTTCATCTGAAGAGTTCTTGTCATTGAGCATGCGGCGGTAGGCCTTGTTAAACCTAAGTTTAGGCAGACCGTCTTCATTTAGGGTGATGACGTATTCATCGCCTATTTTAGTAATATAGACATCGGGGGTTACGTAAATGGGATCGGTTTGCGAGTAAGCCCGGCCAGGCTTGGGATCTAAGGATCGGACTAATTCCACAGCTTCGGCGACCGTATCGCTTTCACAGTTTAGAGCCCGGCAAAGACCTTGGAGATCTTTCTTTTCTAATAGCTTTAGATGATTGCGGCAGATGGCCGCTGCCGGGGTATTGGAGCAATTTAGGCGATCTAATTGGAGAAGAAGGCACTCGCTTAAGTCGCGGGCGGCGATACCAGCGGGATCTAATTGCTGAAACCTTTTTAAAGTGTCGGTGACCTCAGAAACGTTAGATCCGGTCATGGCGGCGATTTCTTCTAAGGTAGCTACCAGATAGCCGTCATCATCGAGATTACCGATGATCGATTCTCCAATCTGATAATCCTCTTGGTTTTTGGCCACAAAGCGCCATTGCCAAATTAAGTGATCGGTTAGCGAAGTTCTGGTAGCCATGAAGGTCTCAAAGCCCGGGGTCTCTTCCGGGGTTTCGTGGCTGCCCATGCCCAATGACGTCGATGGCGAACTCGAGTACTCCCCTAAGTAGTTTTCCCAATCGAATTCCTCGCGGATTTTAGCTTCCGTCTCTTGGGCGACCTCGGCAAATTGATTTTCCTCAGGTGGGGTAGCCTCCGGCGTTTGGTCGTAGCCGGGATCGGCCATAGAAGTTTCAGCCGCCGCTTCAGCGCTATCGGCTGGTGGGGCCAGATCTAAGAGGGGATTTTGCATCATCCAGTCGTATATCTCAACGTTAAGTTCCTGGTGGTTTAGCTGCAAAAGCTTAATAGCTTGTTGCAGCTGAGGCGTCATGATCATCCCCTGGGTCTGTTTTTGAGATATTTGTAATTCCATGGCCATGGGGAACTCTCCGCTTATGGGGAAAGGTCTCGCCTAAGGGCGGGGACGATGGGACCTAAGATAGTGATTAAAAGATAATGGGTTTTTACAGAGAAAAACCCGCGCCCAAGTAAATGCGTCTGACCACCTCGTCGTCGGCCAGCTCCCTCGGTAAGCCCTCTTTAAGGACGCGGCCTTCGTTTATGATGTAAGCTCGGTCGCAGACGTGAAGGGTTTCTCTGACGTTGTGATCGGAAATTAAAATGCCTAAACCCTTGGCTTTAAGTAGCCTTATGAGCTGCTGAATATCGCCGACCGCGATGGGATCTATGCCGGCGAAGGGTTCATCGAAGAGCAAAAAGACCGGATTCATGGCTAAGGCTCGGGTAATCTCGAGCCGGCGCCTCTCCCCACCTGAAAGCGATACGGCCTTGTTCTTAGCTAGGTGAGTTAAACCTAGCTCGTTTAAGAGCACTTTTAAGCGCTCATCGCGGGCCCGGCGGTCGAGTTCCATGGTCTCTAAGATGGCCATGACGTTTTCGGCTACCGTCAGCCTTCTGAAGACCGAAGGCTCTTGGGGTAGATACGTTAGCCCCATGCGGGCCCTTTTATACATTGGCCAATCGGTCAGATCGTGATCATCTAAGAGGACGGCCCCGCTATCAGGGGCAATGAGCCCGACTAGCATGTAAAAGGTCGTCGTCTTACCGGCCCCATTGGGGCCCAAAAGCCCGCAGATTTCACCGACCCCAAGGGATATATCAACCACATCGACCACTCGCCTAGAGCCGTAGCTTTTAACCAGACCCGAGGCCGCCAGATGCCTAGGCGAGTATAATTGCGAGCTGGCTTGCGAGTTTACCTGCGGGCTTAATGGCGACTCTGATGGTTCGTTCATTTGGATTCGCCATCTTGATGTATATAGGCTCTAACCCGCCCGTTGTCGCGGCTCTCAACTTGGCTGCGATTTTGGTCGAGGTAGTAGACGACCTGGTGGCCGGTAACTGAGTTGTTGCCCTCCCAGATTCTGGCCTCACCGGTCAGAATAAGGCGCCTGGGCTGAGATTTAGCTAAATACAAAGCCTTTTGACCAACGCCCAATTTATCGCCCTGCTGGACTTTAACTGAGCCCTCGCAGTCGACTCGGTAAATTTCTTGGCTGCCGTTTAAGGGATTATCAGATTCTTGTTTACTAGCAGCTGTTGTTGGCGAGGCGGCTGAAGAATCTAAGGCTTCTGAAGTCTGTAAGGATTCTGAAGACTCTAGGCCATCTGAAGAAGGCGCGGTCATTGAAGTTTCACGGGGCGCCTGAGCGGCCTGAGCGTTCTGAGCGGCCTGATAGGTTTGATCGGTCTGAGAGGCCTGATAGGTTTGATCGGTCTGAGAGGCCTGATAGGTTTGCTCGGCCTGATAGGTCTGATCGCCAGATCGGCCAGCTTGGCTAGCTTGGTAATTTGGCGAGCGGTTAGAGTTAGAGTCAGCATTAAGGTCAGTTAGGCTGGTAGAAGGCGAGCTATCGTTATTTTGGTCCAAAGAGACTTCAGTTTCTTGATTGGAGCTAGCTTTTGTATTGCCGCCATTTTGGCTGACCTGCTGATAATGGACCCTCATCAGATCGCAGGTGATTATCAGATCGTCTTGTCTAGCGATGACCCTTCCGGTGAAGGTTACAATTTTAGAATTCTCATCAGCCGACATGTGATCGGCGGAAATAGAGATCGGCCCCTGGCCGCCGCCTCCCAAGGGATCGGCGGCCCAAAGGCTGGATGTGATATTTAAGGCTATCAGGAGAGCCAAGGTCGTGATGGCGCCTAATATAAGCTTATGGGCTTGATAGGTATTTGTTGAGCTCAACCACATGTCCAACAAAAGATCCTCTCGCGATTAAAAGGGTATACTAAACCCAAACTAAAATTTTTAGTTTAAGAAAAATAACGCTGTATACTGATGAGGTCGAAATTTTTTTGATAACCAGTTTCAGAACAAGGTTAGTTTTCCTCTGACTGATCCGACTGGCTGATAAGCATGAAGACGCGGCCTTCGACTTCCAACTGTCCGGTCTTGGTGTCGTAGACAAAACTCTTGCCAGATAAGCTCGAGGTTGGGTCTTCCAGGCAGAAATCTTGCTCGCTACTAAATGTTCCCTGGTCCATGTCGAGGGACATCTTTTGACCGGTTAGGATCCTACCAGAGGAATCAGCCGTTCGCACGCGTCCGGTGAGGATAACTAATTTCTCCTTGGGCTCATACCGACCGTTTAAAGCCGAGACTGAGTAGTACGTACCCTTAGAGAAGATGTCGGCGTCAACATCGCTTAGGAGGAAATAATCTTCGTCTTTAAAGTAATGGGCGCTCTCAGCCTTGATCTTCATTAAGCGCCCGTCGCCTCCAGTCTCGCTAAGGATTAAGTTCCCAAGCCTCATGTCAACGTTAGCTGGCAGCATATTTTGGAGGCTGCCCAGCTTAAATCCCGCCAGGTTTTTAGCGTTCCATAACAAAATACCCAAGGCGATGACAAAACCGACCAGGGAACATAATATGGCAAACCTTATTCTGGACATTGGATAATTAACACTTTAAAGTAATGACCGGCGGCCAATCGCAGACGATTCGCGTGACCTAAGGCTCTCGACCGGACTGTCTACATTATACAAACTGGTTATCGGGCTGTCAAAGGGTTTACTGCATTTTTTATGCCTAAAGGCAGGCTCCCCTTAAACCAGCATAATTATTTGGTTTAAGGGGAGCGGTCGGGCTTAGGGTCTAGATATTAATAATACTTATATAGCTTTTAATATATAAGTTATAAATTGTTTTCGGCTATAAATTGTTCAGCTTCTACTAAACCGCTACTAGCGGCTTTTTTCATCCAGAAAACGGCTTGGGTCTCGTTTTTGGGTAGGCCTAGGCCTTTGAAGTAGGCTAAGGCCACGTTGTACTGAGCTTGGGGAACGCCTTGTTCGGCGGCCTTTAGGAGCCATCTGGCGCTTTCAGATTGGTTTACGGGTAGGCCGCCCTTACCTTGGCTAAGAAAGACGCCTAAGCTAAACTGAGCGTCAGGATGACCTTCCTGGGCAGCCGCCAGGTAAAGTTGAGCCGCGCGGTATAGATCGACTGGAACGCCCGTCCCATTTTCAAAGGCATAGGCCGCTCGGTAGCGGTCATCGGTCGAACCATTTTGAGCCGCCTTAAACAGATCGTCAGGACTAGACGATTCTAGATCCATGGGTTCTATGGGCGCCTGAAAAGCTTGTGGGACTTGTGGGGCTTGTGTAGCTTGAGCAACTTGTGTGCTTTGGGCGTTTTGGACTTTTAGGGGCGGGACAAAAGTAAAAGCATATGCCCCGCCGGCCAAGCCAGCGGTTAGGACGAAGGCGGCTAAAACTTTAAGGTAAAACATCGGTAATTCTTTTCTTTTACTTCTCACTGTCCGTTTTATTCTGCCTCATGCGGGTCCCCAACTGGTGGGAGAGACTGATTTCACAGGGAGGAAGTATTCTAGGAAATAACACACCGCTTATGGAGGCGTTTTTAATGCTGGCCCCGTCGAGGTTGGCGCCGCTTAGATCTAAGCCGCTAAGATTGGTGCCCCTTAAGTAGCAACCCGACAGATCGGCGTTGGTTAAGTTAAAGGCCCTGAGATCTAAGTCGCTTAGGTTTTGGCATCTAAGATCCGGGGCTTTGCCTTCAGCTACTAACTGGTTGAAGTTGGAGGCGTTTTCTTCGAGCATGATTTTTGGCTTAAGCATTCTTTTAATTTCGGCCATCTTACGAACTCTCGATCATAATTTTTATTCCCTGACCGCATTTAACGGTAGGGTTATGGGGTGAGCGCGGGTTTACGGCTCACCTCTGCGGTTCTACCTCAGCTCAAAATTGGCGCAAGGCAGACTGGCGCAGCCAGTGTTGCCTATTATCTTAAATTTGGAGCCATAAGTGAAGTAAATTTTAAAAAATTCCTTTTGGAAATCTCGCGCCTTTATATTTAGCCAGTTTTAAAGCCATGGACGCAGCTTTGTCGGCTATTGCCAGCGGCCAATCGGTTTGTTATGATCCCTTAGTTCATACATTGACTACTGTTAGATCGCCGTTTGGACGATGATAAGGAGAAGGTCTTGGGTGAGATAATTTTGTATTTAGGGGGAGCGAAAAGCGGGAAGACCAAAGCCGCGCTAGAGACTTGTCAAACTTATCCGCCGCCGCGCTTCTATTTAGCCACGGCCCAAGCCTTAGACGATGAGATGGATAAAAGAATCCAAAACCACCGAGCTGAAAGGGGACCTGATTGGCGGACCGTGGAAGAGCCAATAGATCTTTGTTCGGCTTTGGCTAGTATTCCTAGCGAGAGCCCGGTCTTATTGGATTGCTTAACTCTTTGGTTTTCTAACCTCATGGGCCAGAGCCCTGATAGCGGCTTAAGCGATGGCCCGGAGGGAGTCTTAGTCTTGGTGGATAAACTTTCCCAAGTAGCTTTAGCGAGAGGCGGCCCGACAATCATCGTCTCTAACGACGTGGGCGGGGGCATAGTCCCCATGGATAGGGTTTCAAGATTTTTTCGAGATCTTAGCGGCCTAGCTCACCAGCGCCTAGCCGCCGAGGCTTCTAAAGTATTTATGGTTAACGCTGGCCTTTCTTGGAAATTAAAATAGGTTTCTAAATGCCGTCAGGTCTCTCTTCAGGTCTTCCGTCAGGACTCTCTTCAGGTCTTCCTTCAGGTCTATATGTCCACGTCCCTTTTTGCCCTCGTAAGTGCCCTTACTGCGATTTCTACTCCATCTCAGCCTTAGATCTCATCCCGGCCTGGCTTGATAGTTTGGCCAAAGAAGCTAAAGCTAGCGCCATTGGCTGGCCGGACGGCTTTGATACCCTCTACATAGGCGGCGGTAGCCCTAGCGTTTTAACGGCTATGGAGCTTAAGGATCTATTTAAAGCCCTAAGCCCCTTAGGGCTAGTTGCGCCCATAGAACTAACCATTGAAGCCAACCCTCAAGATGTTAGCCCTGATAAGGTTAGCCTTTGGGCCGATGTCGGTTTAAATCGAGTTTCCTTGGGGATTCAGTCCTTCGATCCGAGGTGGCTTAACGCTAGCTTAGAGCGGGTGCATACTTTAGGCGATAACTTAGCCGCCATTGAGGCCATCGAAAAGGGCGGGCTAAAACTCTCAATCGATTTAATTTACGCCCACCCCGGTCAAGAGCCCGAAGAAATAGTTGGCGATCTCGACCGGGCTGCAAATTCAGGGGCCGAGCATATATCTGCTTACGTCTTAACCCCGGCCCCGGGTACGCCCTTAGGTCAGGCGGTTTCCGCAGGCCGCTTGCGCCTTCCAAGTGAGCGGCTAGTTTCTGAGATGTTTCTTTTAACCGGTCAAGCCCTGGCTATTCGGGGCTTTGAGTGGTACGAGGTATCAAACTTTGCTCGTGGCGGCGCGGTCTGTCAGCACAACCTTAAATACTGGCAGAGAAAACCCTACCTAGGCTTGGGGCCGGCGGCCCACTCCTTTGACGGGCGCTCTCGCTGGTCTAATATCTCATCAGTCAGGCGCTATATTTCGAGAATAAACGCCGGCCTTAAGGCTTATGATATGGTGGAAGAGCTAAGTGATGCTCAAGCTCGCCTAGAAAAAATCATGCTGTCCTTAAGGCTTTCCCAAGGCTTAGATGCTGATCTAATTAAACCCTCTTCGGCCTTGGAAGGCTTTTTGCGCGACGGGCATTTAATTTTAGAAAACGGCTTTCTTAAGCCCACGCCCAAGGGTTTACTAATA
>JAITJB010000104.1 GCA_031279155.1 Deltaproteobacteria bacterium
CCGGCGCCAGCTAAAACTGGCACCCTACCTGCGGCCACCTCCACGGTCATGGCCACGACCCGGTTATGCTCCTCATGGGAGAGAGTGGGCGATTCGCCGGTAGTGCCGCAGGGCAAGACGGCGTTTACGCCTTCATCGATAAGTAAGTTTACGTGCCGTCTGAGGGCTTCATAGTCCACCTGACCATCCCGAAAGGGCGTAACCAGGGCCGGAATAACCCCTCTAAATGAGACTGACATATTTTCCTCAAATACCGGGCCATTAATCTGGCCCAAAAAAAACGTTAAACCCAAATATTTTTTTTATTTTGCGATAGTTACCAAAAAAAATTAACTACCGGCTAAACATATCGGCCTCAACTTGGCCGGAAAAAGTATGGCGCACCACGCCCTCGAGGAAGACCTTTTCAGGGTTTAGGGGAGCGCCCACGAACCTTACGGTTAAATCTTCGCCGCCCTTGGTTTTACACAAAATCTTATCTCCCTTAACTAAGTTTTGGACAGCGGCAACTAAAGCCGAAGCGATGACCCCGGTGCCGCAGGCTAAGGTTTCGTCTTCTACGCCGCGCTCGTAAGTGCGGACGGCTAGGGTATCTTCGCTTACGACTTTAACGAAATCCACGTTAGTGCCCTCAGGGCTAAAAGAGGGGTGCCGCCTTACGGCCCGGCCGTATTTGACGACATTTACGGCGTCTAGATCTTGAACAAAGGCCACCGCGTGGTAGACCCCGGTGTTGATGCGGTAGTAAGTTTGGTTGTAGCCGTCGACATCAACTAAGGCCGTACCTTCCGGGCGACCAACCTTGGGCATCATGACGCTAACCATATGGTCTTTGACCGAAGCCTCAACATGCCCGACCTTGGTGCTAAAAGTCATCTCCGAAGGGGCGATGGACAGATGGTTGGCCAGATGAGCCACGCAGCGGCTAGCGTTACCGCACATATCAGCTTCTGAGCCATCGGAATTAAAGAACCTAACCTGAAAATCCACCTCTTCGGGTCCAGCGTTGATGAAAACCGTGCCATCGGCGCCCACGCCAAATTTAGGTCGACAAAGATACTTGGTGATCTTAGCCAGATCGTTTTCCGGAACGCAGCTGTTCCAATTATCGACGATGACAAAATCATTACCATGACCACTGTATTTATAGAATTTAAACTTCTCCATACAATATTACTTTCCTTTTTTGTTTGTTTGACCTAAGAGACATGGTGAGAAGTCGGGCCTTAGGGCCTACTCCCCACGTATGAGGTCTTCGCGGGTCTCGCGACGGCGAATTACGCGGTAAGTATCCCCGCTGACCAACACTTCAGCGGCGCGTAACCTGGAATTGTAGTTTGAGCTCATAGAAAACCCGTAAGCCCCAGCGCTTTTGATGGCTAGATATTCGCCAGAAAAAACCTGACTTAAAGACCGATCTTTGGCCAAAAAATCACCCGATTCACAAATTGGTCCAACCACGTCGACCGGGAAAGCCGGGCGGTCAGTTAGCCTTACCGGCACAATGCCGTGAAAAGAGCCATAAAAACTAGGCCTAATGAGATCGTTAATGGCCCCATCGATGACCACGAAGTCTTTGACTTGGGTTTTCTTGTTGTACAGAACGCTTACTAGAAGAATCGAGCTATTACCAGCCACCACCCGGCCTGGCTCGGTTATGATTGTCAAATCCTTTACATCTTCAAAAATGGCCTTCAAGGCCGAAGCGTACTGCTCCGGAGAGGGAGGCTCCTCCTTATCATAGTTTATACCTAAGCCCCCACCTAAATCCACATACTTTATGGCCAGGCCTCTAGATCTTAAACTTATAAGCAGCTCTTTTAAGCGGCGAGCGGCCTCTTGGAAGGGCGATAAACTTAGAAGTTGCGAGCCTATATGGCAGTCCAAGCCGATGGGATTTAAGCTATCTATTTGCGCGGCAAAATTATACATATCAATAGCAGCTATTGTGGCTACGCCGAATTTACTTTCCTTAAGACCAGTAGCCACGTAAGGGTGGGTCTGAGGATCGACGTCGGGGTTAACTCTTATGGCCACAGGGGCTACTTTATTGCGCTCGCGGGCAATTTTAGATAGTAGCTCTAATTCCGGCTTTGATTCCACGTTAAACATCAAAATCCCGGCTTCTAAGGCTTCAACCATCTCTGAGGCCGTCTTCCCAACCCCTGAGTAGACTATTTTGGAGGGCTCAATTCCGGCCTTAAGGGCCCGGAACAGTTCGCCGCCGGAGACGATATCGGCGCCTAAGCCGTTTTGGGCTACTATTTCTAGAAGCGACAAATTTGACGCCACCTTAACGCTATAGCAGGTTAGGTGGTTAATGCCGTCCCAGGCTGCGTCAAAGGACAAAAGTTGATTTTTAAAGGTTTTTTCACTCCAAACGTAACAGGGCGTGCCCACCTCTCGGGCTATGAGCTCTAAGGGCAGATCCTCGCAGTAAAGCTCGTTATCTTTGTAATCAAAAAGGTTCATATGGCCTCGTATATTATGGCGCTTAAATGCCGGGATCTATGGTTTCGGGTCGCTCTAGCGGAACTATGGGCTGACTGACCGGTTCAGTGTAGACCCTCGATGCTGGCGAGGGCAGGCTCTCGTTGGCCCTAGGGCTGTTATCTACGGCCGTAACTTGGTAGACGTA
>JAITJB010000144.1 GCA_031279155.1 Deltaproteobacteria bacterium
CACGGCTAAGGATACGGAGGCGATAGCTCCCAAAAGAAGAGTCATGGCCTTGGCCGTGGCCTCAGCTGAAGCCATGACAGCTGATAGGTTATTTAAGAAAAAGTCGTCGTCTTGATCCGGGGTCAGGTGGTGGCGCTCTCTTAAAAGGGTGCGGATGTCTTCTTCCAAGGTGGTCATGATCTCCGCTGAGGTAGCCTGGAGCATGAGCATCCTAACTTGGCCTCGGAACTGGCTGCCGGCTAAGTAGCGCTGGGAGGCCGTGATCGGGACGATAGCCGTATCGTCTTGATCTCGACCGTCAAGACTTTGACCCTTAGCCGCCAAGACCCCCTCAACGGTAAAGGGGACATTGCGCAGCCTCAGGGAGCGACCTACGACATCTGTGGTGCCAAAGAGTTCTTTGGCCGTGCTCTGGCCTAGCCAGACCGATCTTGAGGCCGACTGGACGTCTAGGTCGTCTAAGGGCCGACCTTGTTCCACCTCCCAGGATCTGACGGTCAAAAAGTCTTGATTGACGCCCATGACCATGGTGTTCCAGTTTTGGCCGCCGGCCACCAGTTGGATGTAATTGTTGACGACCGGGCTGACCGCGTTAACGCCTGGTAGCTCGGCTAAGGCCTTGGCGTCGCTTTCGTTTAAAGTGTGACGGCTCCCAGAGCCAGAGCGCACCCCTGAGGTATTCTGAAATCCGGCTAAGATGATAAAGACGTTGGTACCTAAGGCGTCGACTTGTTTTTTAACGGTCACCCTAGTTCCTTCGCCCACAGCTAGCATCAATACGACGGCGGCCACGCCGATGACCATGCCTAGCATGGTCAGAAAAGAGCGCAGACGATTAGCCCCGATGGCCCGGATGGCTTCTAGAAGCATGGCCCAAAACATTATGGCCTCCGTCGGTTGACCACAGGGCTGTCTTCAACTAGAAGCCCGTCGTGAAACCTAGCTAGGCGCCGGGCGCAGGCGGCGACGTCGGGCTCGTGGGTGACGACGACTAGACTTAGTCCCTGTTCGTTAAGTTCAATGAATAGTTTCATGATTTCGTCGCTGTTGACGCTATCGAGGTTACCGGTGGGCTCGTCGGCTAAAATCAGGCTAGGGTCAGCGGCCAGGGCCCTGGCGATAGCCGCCCTTTGCTGCTGGCCTCCGGAGACTTGATTGGGCCGGTGGCTGGCCCAAGGCCCTAAACCAACCCGGTCTAAGAGTTCCATGGCTTTTTTTCGGCGCTTATCCGACGGGACCTTGGCATAGAGTAGCGGCAGGGAAACGTTTTCCAAAAGGTCGGCTCTAGGCAGTAAATTAAAGCCCTGAAAGACGAAGCCTAGGTAGCGGTTGCGGCGCAGGGCCAGCTGATCGGCTGAGAGATCTTTAACCGACTCGCCCAAGAGGCGGTAAGTGCCGCTGGAGGGGACGTCGAGACAGCCTAAGATGTTCATGAAAGTCGATTTGCCCGAGCCCGAGGGGCCCATTATGGCCACAAATTCCCCTTCCACTAGGTTGAAGTCTACTCCGTGCAGGACCTCAAGATCCCCGGCGCCGGTATGGTAGGTCTTCTTCAGATCTTTGGTTTCGATTACTGACGCCATGATGGTTATCTTCTCGCCCCGCCGGGGCCCATGCCTGTGCTCATGAGGGTGCGATCGGCGGCTGGTAGGTTTTCGCCTATGACCACGAAATCGCCAGACTTAAGACCGCCGCTTTTAACGATCGTAAACCTAAGATCGGTCGCCCCCAAGGTGAGTTCCAGGGGTCTTATTTTGCCATCAGGGTCTTGGACGTAAACTTTACCATGGTTTTCCTCTTGAGGGGTTTGCTCTTTAACGGTTTGACCCTGGTTGTCTGGAGCTTGATTGCTTAATTTTTCGCGATTTTCCCTTTGGGGAGCTCGATCGGAAGCTAGGTTTGGCGTATCGGGCTTTTGACTTGCGGCGCCATTGGGGGCTTTGGGGGCCTCAGAACCATTACTTTCTTGGGCTTTGGGGGTAGGGGGCGTTGCGGGAAGATTTGTTGGCCGGTAATTTAAAGCCGAGTTGGGAACTAATAAGACATTGTCCTCACGGTAGAGCTCGATATCGACGTAGGCGGTCATACCTGGTAGTAACTTTAAGTCGGGGTTTTCCACGTCGATAACCACGTCGTAGGTCACAACGTTAGAGGTTATGGTGGGATTTAGGCGGATCTGCCTAAGTTTTCCGCTAAAGGTATCGCCAGGGAAGGCGTCAACAGTAAAGATGACGTCTAAGCCGGGGACTAGGCTTCCGATGTCAGCCTCAGCGAAGCTAGCGTTAATTTGCATCTTGGTTAAGTCGCCAGCGATATTAATTAAGGTTGGGGTCTGAAAGCTGGCGGCAACCGTCTGGCCGACATCCACGCCTCGATTAATGACCACCCCATCGACGGGGGAGATTATGCGGGTATTATTAAGGTTATAGAGATCTTGGGCCATGGAGGCCTCATGCTGGGCAACCGTAGCCTTGGCCATCTCTAAGTTAGCTTGGGCCGTATCAAATTCTTCCTTTGTTGAGGTCTTGGCCTGATAGAGCTTTTCCTGGCGGTCAAATTTGAGCTGAGCCAACTTGAGCTGGGCCATGGAGTTGGCCAGGTTAGCTTTGGACATATCGACTTTAGCTTTAAATAATTGGTCATCTAAAATCATTAGAAGTTGACCGGCCTCAACTTTATCATTAAAATCAACATAAAGTTCTTGAATAGTCCCGGAGATTTGGGTGCCGACGTTAACGACCATGACCGGGTTGATGGTCCCGGTAGCCCCAACGGCGATCCTAAGCTGACCATTTGTTACCCTCTGGGTGCGGTAAATATTATCCACTCCATTTTGGCTGACCTTACGGTAAATAAGGTAAGAACCAGCTAATACAACCGCCAGAACAATCAGTAAAATTACTAGTTTTTTAGCTTTCATAACCGTCCAACGCCTTATTGGGATAGCCTTAAATCGAGTTTCCTCGCGGCTAATTTTGCGGCCCTAACCGGACCCGCTATCAAAGACATCAAGCTTAGTAGCAAAAAGTGTGCCCAAGCTATTTTAGGATAAATCTTAAAATTAATAATAAGATATTCAATTAAGACTGGTTTTCAAGCTCAGCCCAAGCTTTGGGCAAATAGCCGGCTATCTCGTCGGGGGTAAGGCCCACCGGGCTTTGGGCCGAAGCGGCCAGATCGCCTGCTAGGCCGTGGAGATAGACGGCCAGGCCAGAGGCCTGGAAAGCCGGGAGATTTTGGGCCAAAAGCCCGGTCAGAAGACCGGTTAAGACGTCGCCAGTGCCGCCGGTGGCTAAGATGGGGTTGCCACTGGTATTGATCATAAAAGAGCCGTCAGGCGCAGCTATTATAGTGTATTGCCCTTTAAGGACGGCTACGGCCTTAAATTTTTGGGCCAGGGTAATGGCGCTAGCATAGCGGTTTTCATTGACCTTGGCCGGGGTACAACCCAAGAGCCGCCCGGCTTCGCCGGGATGGGGGGTAATGACCCTAGGGGCAACTTCCAATAGCTTATTTTGGTTCGGGCCCTCTAAGGAGGCGCCTTGGGTTTCTACTAAGGAAGCTAGGTTAGTTAGGGCGTCAGCATCTAAAACCAAGGGTTTATTTAAACTCGAGACTATTTGTTTAACAAAGATAGAGGGTTTTGGTCCTAGACCCAAGCCCGGCCCCAAACCTAAGGCCTGGCAATTTTCCATAAAAGATAAAAGGGTTTGGTAAGCCGTAGCTCCGGGCAAACAGTCGGTCTCATCGGGCAGCGATAGGGTCATGGCCCCGGTCAGTTTGGTTTTAAAGATATCGCCGGCGGAATCAAGGTGGGCGGCTGTGATAAGGCCGCAGCCCGAACGCTGGGCGCCTAAGGCCGCCAAAGCCAGGGCCCCGGTTTTGCCGCCTGCTCCCCCGGCGACCACGGCGTGGCCAAAGACGCCCTTATGCCCCCAAGGCGGCCTCGGGGGCAGGAAGGTTTTGGCCAAAGCGCTATCTAATAATAGACCTTGCGGCGGGCGCTCTTTAAACATCTGGGCACAGAGGCCGATATCACCGAGTCTGACTTGGCCTGATAATTTAGGGCCATTATTTAAAAATAAGCCAATTTTATACGTACCAAGGCTGACCGTAAGATTAGCCGCTAAAACTTCCGGGCCGCAAGAACCATCAGAACTTGAAAGGCCGGAGGGCAGATCGACGGCTAGGACGCTAGTTTTAGGGTTTTGGGCTTTATATTGGGCTGCGGCCATTAAGACCCTAGAGGGCTGACCGCTTAGCGGTCGATCGAGGCCGGTCCCAAAAATGGCGTCGATTATGAGATCTGAGGCCAGAAAATCCGGCAGGGGATCGCTATCATCTTGGATGATTTTTGGGCTTAAGCCCAGTTTTTGGGCTAAAAGGTAATTTTGACCCGCGTCGCCGCGTGGCTCTTTACCGGGCGAGGTGATTAGGTAAGAGAGGACCTTATGGCCTAAGTTAGAAAAAAGCCTAGATAAAACCCAACCATCGCCGCCATTTTGGCCGGGGCCGCACAGGATGACTATCTTTTTGGCCGGATATTTTAGTTCTGGCCAAAAGTCCAGCGCATGAGTAAAAATTGACCGGCCAGCGTTTTCCATTAGAACTAAGCCTATAAGGCCAAATTCTTCGATGGCTACCCGGTCGAGCTCCTGGCTCTGGCTAGTGAGGGTGACGTATTTTGGGGAGGGCAAGGTAAAATCGCTATTTTTTGTGTAAAAAGCCAAAATAGACTCCTTAATACTAGCATGTAATCGGTAAAAATATGGTTAAAATCTAGTTAAGTAAGGTTCAGGTTAGGGTTTGTAGTAAAGGCGCACTAAAGATCGCAGTAAAATTCACAGTAAAGTCCACACTAAAGTCCAAACTAAAGTTCAGGGGCTAGGGGCTAGAAGGTTAATCCGATGGGTCAGGTGGCGATTAAAATCAAACATACCTTGGGCCGAGAGCTTGATATCGTTGGCTAAAGCTTCATAATCGAAAATTAAAGATCCAGATAGGCCTGTTATCCCAAATTGAAATAATTTTGGACAAAGTGGTACACTGGGCCCGACCAAAAAAGTCTGGGCCTGGCTCGATAGTTCTAAGAGCCTAGGCACAGTTTTATTCATGATGGAGCTGCCGGTAATGAAGACGACGTCACAAGAGGGCAGGAGGAATTCGGCGGCTTGGTCAGGGTAGTCGCCCTCTTGGGGCAAGCGCTCAAATATTAAGAGTTCGGAAGCGGCTTGTTTTATATTTTCTAGCTTGGGAAAATGACCGATAACGCCGACCTTGCGGTTTTTGACGCGGGGTAAAAATATATCAAAGGCGTTACCCTCTGAGGCCATCGAGGCGTCAGAAGCCGATTTAAAGGTAGCGGCCAAAGAAGCGTTGACGCATGATAGGCCCATGGCAACATCGGCCGGCTCCCAGGATTTAAGAAGATTAGCCACTTCTTTGGCGGGCCTCCCGATGACGTCAGTCGGCTTAGGGGCGCAATCAGGCTTGGATCCGGGGAGAAAGTGAGCCAAACCATAGCCGCCTGGTCTATCAATGGCCATAAGATTCCAGTAACGGCCTTTCAGGCAGTCAGTGACTAAAACATCATCAGGCACGGAGTCTATCAGGGTCTGGTAGAATGACCAGGGCCCTTGGGGAAATATGTTGGAAATGGGGGGCCTCCTTGTTGGCGATTTAAAACTTAATTTTAGGCGTTTACTAGTTTACTTTAAGTTTTAGGTTGGGGCAATGGCAGATGTCTGAGAAAAGCTCCTTGATAAAAAGTCTCGAAACGCCCATAATAAAATGCGGTCTGATGACCTGCGGCTTTATGGGTCTTAAGCTATATCAATCATTTAAAGCTAAGTACCAAGATATTATTATAAATTTTATATATAGCAACATTTAGTTGCTACGGGCTATATTGAGCAGGCTAGGCCTGATCGGGTTATGATGGCCCGGGCTATGATTGACCGGGTCACGATGGCCCGGACTGTGACCGACCGGGTTATGATAGCCTAGGCTATGATTGATCGGGGTTACGATCGACTGCGATGGGCTTTTTCTTAGATCTAAGCATATCTAAGAAGGCCAAAGCGGGATTGGCCAAAGTCTGGCCATTATGGCCTTGATAATCCCGGGCGCGAGCTCTGGGGCCTGTTTGGGAGACTTTGATGACTTTTAAAACCCTCACCTTAGAAGACCGAGCCATATTTTGCCAACAGGAAATGCGGCGGCCACTTTTGACCTCCGACGCCAACTTTACTAATATGTTTATTTGGCAAGGCTTTTATAATTTTTCCTGGGCGTCTGCCCACGGCTGCCTTTGCGTCATATCCAACCCCCAAAGCGGGGCCCCATTTGCCATGCCGCCCTTAGGGGAAGGCGACCGACTTAAGGCTACGGAATTTCTCGTAGATAATATGGAAAACCCCAAGCTCTCGAGGATCCCAAAGGACTTGGCTGCGGAAATTATCGAGGCCCATCCCCAATGGCGGCTCGAGGCCGACGTCGATAACTACGATTACCTCTATTCGGCGGAAAAACTCATTACTCTGAGCGGTCGACGCATGCACCAAAAAAAGAACCACTATAATCATTTTATCCAAAATAACCGCTTTGAGGTGCTTTATGTCAATGAAGACCTCCATGACGAGCTACAGGCCGTTGAGGCCAAGTGGCTGACTTCTAAAACCGAAAAAATAGGCCCAGACTCCCATCTTTTAATGGAGCAAGAGGCGGTCCATCAGCTTTTGGAAAATTTTCGGGCCTTAGAGGTCCAGGGGCTGGCCATTAGGATCGATGGCCGCATCGAAGCTTTCACCTTAGGCGAGGTCTTAAACCCAGAGACCGCTTTAATCCACGTGGAAAAGGGTAACCCCAACATCAGAGGTATTTACGTGGCTCTCTGTTCTTTCTTTTGTAAAAATTATTATAGCGATAAGATTTATATAAATAGGGAGCAGGATCTTGGATTACCTGGATTAAGAAAATCAAAAGAATCTTTGAAGCCAGTTATTATGGCTGAAAAATTTAATATATACCCACAATAATCTAAAAAATAAAAATGATTTTTGGAGACTTCATGAGGCAGAAATTAATTGATTTAACTATAAAATTTAGGAAAATAAATCTAGCTATCATTTCAGCTGTCATCTTAACGGCCATGGTGGGCTGGTTACCTGGTTGTACCGGGGTTTCCGAGGAGGATATCCAAAAGCTCAGAGAGGAAAACCAAACTCTGGCCGTCCAGTTGGAAATGGAAAAAAAGGAAGCCGAAATTCTTAACCGGGCCCTAACTAACGTCTACCGAGAGCGAGACCGACTGGTCGATCTATTAAGTGGTCCGCCGCCTAAGTTAGAAGAAGATACCGTAGCAGAATCGGAAACTGGCTCGGAAGCTAACCGAAGGGTTCACGTGGTTAAGGTCGGGGAGACCTTGAGCGTTATCGCCAGCCGCTATCGGACCACGGTGCCGATTTTACTGGACCTAAATCCCTTTTTAATGAGCCGTAACAATTATATGGTTTGGGTTAACGATAGGCTAGCGCTGCCGGCTAACTAAAAGAGCGGCCAAAAAATAGCTACCTTAGCCAATAAAATTTGGCTTAGCTTTTTTGGGGTACGTTTTAAGGCCTTGGTGGGAGGATTGGTATGAAAATTCGCTGTCTCGGGGCCGTCCGCACAGTTACCGGCTCCTGTTTTCAGTTGGAAAATCCTACTGGCGGGCTTACGCTCGTTGACTGCGGTTTATTTCAAGGCGGACGCCAAACCGAGCTTAGAAACTTTAATACCGCTCTCTACCGGCCAGGCGAAGTTAAATCCATTGTCCTCACCCATGCTCACATGGATCACAGCGGCTTGGTCCCGAGATTGGTTAAAGCCGGCTATCGGGGGCCTATTTTTTCAACTGCAGCTACTTGCGATCTCCTTTCGGCCCTGTGGCTAGACGGCGCCTCCATCCAGGAAAACGAGGCCCTCTGGAAGAGCCGCAAAAATAGCCGCCAGGGTCAGCCTAAAGTTGAACCCCTCTATGACCGCAAGGCCGCCATCGAAGCCGCCGAGCTTTTAAAGCCGGTTAAATTTGAAAATGAGATTGAGCTCCCAGGCGGCCTCATTATGAGGCTTTTTACGGCTGGTCACATTTTGGGGGCGGCAAGCGTCCACGTAACTGTACCAAGCGCGCCCAAAAGCCCGGGCCCATCACGGGCCGTCTTATTTTCCGGCGATATTGGCCGTAGGGGGCAGCTTATAATTGAAGACCCACAAGTTGCGCCCAAATCCGATCTTATTATTATGGAGACCACTTACGGTAATCGCCTTCATAAGGACTTAGTAGCCTCCTCAGCCGAGTTGGTAGAGGTCATCAAAGAAGCCCACAAAGATGGCGGTAAAGTCTTAATACCGGCCTTTGCCGTTGAGAGAACCCAAGAAATACTCCTCTTATTGACCAAGGCTTGGCACGAAGACTTAATACCCAAGGACATGCCGATCATCTTAGACTCGCCTTTGGCTATCACAGCTTCGGAAGTCTATCTAAACCACCCTGAGCTCTACGACGCTGAAACCCGGGAGATGATAAGCTTAGGTCAGACTCCAGCGACCATGACCAGCTTAAAAATCACCCGAGATAGCGAGGAAAGCCAGAAGATCAATAACTTAAGCGGCCCGGCTGTGATCGTCGCCGGCTCAGGCATGGCTAACGCTGGCCGGATACTCCACCACCTTAAGCACAATATCTGGCGACCAAACTGCCATGTCATCTTTGTGGGCTTCCAGGCCCAGGGCACCACGGGCCGTAGGCTGGTCGACGGGGCTAAGGTCATAAAGTTATTTAGGGAGGCCGTTAAGGTTGAGGCTAAGATACACACCATAGGCGGCTTTTCGGCCCACGCCGACCAAAGCGAGCTAATTACTTGGCTTAGGCCGCAGCTCCATTCAGGCTTAACCGTGGCCCTTAACCACGGTGAGGAGACTCAGACCCTGGCCTTCCAAGAAAAATTAAAGCAAGTTTTTCCGGCCCTACCGACCTTGGTCCCCAAGTGGCTAGAGACAATCGACTTACGGACCTTAACGGCTGAAGCTCTAATCAAGCCAGAAGAAATAGCGGAAGAAAAACCCCAAGTCGCCCAAGCTGAGCTCTTAAGCCTCAGGCGCCGCTTAGACCGCCTTATGATCCAACTGGCCGATAGGTCGGAACCATTAACCCCGGATCGCTTGGCTTCTTTAGAGGATTTACTCAATAGGGCTGAGGAGATTGCCCTGAAAGATTAGATTTAGGAGTAATTATTGGCTAAAAAAGATATAAATTCCCCGCATCCCTTCTCTCACTTAGATGAGAGCGGGGCCGCCCGCATGGTTGATGTTACGGAAAAAAGCGTAACTAGCCGCCGAGCAATAGCGAGAGGCTCGATACTCTTAGGCCCGGCTATTATGGAAGCTGTAGTCAAACAGAAAGTCAAAAAGGGTGATGTTTTGGCCGTGGCCAGGGTGGCCGGCATTATGGCCGCCAAAAATACGCCTAACGCCATTCCGCTATGTCATCCCCTATCTTTGACCGGCTGCGAGATAGATTTTAGGCTCGATCAAGATAATAATATCCTCTCTTGCCAATGCATAGTGACCACCGATGGTAAAACCGGCGTTGAGATGGAGGCCTTAAGCGGGGTGACCGGGGCCCTACTTTCCGTTTACGACATGTGTAAGGCCATCGATAAGGGCATGGTCATAGGTCCCGTGACCTTGGTGGAAAAGAGCGGCGGCAAAAGCGGCCTTTGGCGAGCTAAGGGCTCTAAAGAATCTAAAGGATCTAAAGAGCGCAAAGAAGTCTAAAAAAATACTAATAACTAAATCTTAAAATTTAAGGATAAAAATGAAAAGTTATCGTGAGGTTTTGGTTTTTCACACTGATAGCCGCCGGGCTTACATAAATATTACGCCCAAGGTCGAAAGCGCCTTGGCTAAAAGCGGTATTACCGAGGGCTTGTGCCTAGTTAACGCCATGAATATCACCGCTAGCGTCTTTATTAATGACGATGAGAGCGGTCTTCACCGAGATTTTGAGCGCTGGCTGGAAAAACTAGCCCCTGAGAAACCTTACAGCCAATACGACCACAATGGTTACGAAGATAACGCTGACGCTCACTTAAAGAGAACTATCATGGGCCGCGAGGTGGTGGTGGCCATTACCTCAGGCCGGCTGGACTTTGGCACATGGGAGAGGATTTTTTATGGGGAATTTGATGGTCGCCGGGAAAAAAGGGTCTTGATTAAAATTATCGGTGAATAATTATTGCTATTTGATTTAGGTTACCAAATAGGTTAGCAGGTAGGCTAGCAAATAGGTTGCCAAGATGGTCAATTTTATCGCCGTAGGCTTGGGAGGATTTATCGGCGCCTCTCTCCGCTACGCCTTCTCGCGGAGCCTATCTCCATTAATGCCGCAATTTCCTATTGCTACCTTGGTTTCTAACCTCCTAGCCGCTCTGGCCATAGGACTTTGGATTGGTTTTGAGCGGCAGTCGGGCGCGCTCCCCTTGCGGGCCAGTTTGTTTGTCACCACCGGGCTCTTAGGGGGGCTGAGCACTTTTTCGACTTTTAGCTTAGAGACTATCAAACTCCTTGAAAGCGGTGAAATAATAAAGGCTATAGGTAACATAGCTTTTAATCTTATTTTTTGCCTAATAGCCGTCTATTTTGGCCTTCAAGGCGGAAGGCTTTTGGCTCAAACTCAGTGAAGACGCCTCTTAAATCATCCCCCAAAGAAGTCACAGCCTGATGGGCCCGGTAGGAGAATTTCTAGCTAAACTTAGTAGCGATGACGTGGTCTTAGTAGCCACAAACGACATCCACGCCCATCTGGCCGAAGATAAAGAGAACCAGCGCCTGGGCCTAGCTAAGCTCTTAGGATTTATAAATCTATTAAGAAAGTCTCCGGCCCGGGTCCATGTGGTCGACTGCGGCGACGCCTTTAGCGGCGACCCTTTTGGTTGGATCGATAACGGGCGGATGGTAGCTTTAGTCTTGGGGGCCATAGGCTTTGAGGCCATGACCATGGGTAACCACGATCTCGACTATAGCGTTGAGGAAGCTAACCCCTTCCATCTGTTTAATCAGCTCATCCCGACCATGAACCGCAAAAGCCTCGCTAAAACCAAATTACTAGCCCAAGATCTCCTCTGGCAAGGAAAACCCGTAATTGGCGCTTTTAGCGAGCCCATAGTCTTAGGACCGCTAAAGTCAGGCGGAAGGCTTTTGGTCGTTGGCGTCCATAACCCTCACACCTGCCGCAAGAGCCTAAAAGAAGCTTTAGGCGATTTTGATTTTGGCTTAATTGATGGCGATCTTAAGAGAACTTTTGAAAAGATAGCCAAAAAATTAAAAAATTCTCTTTCGGGCTTAGGACCAAAGGACCTAGTCGTCGTCTTATCACACTTAGGCGGATTACCAAGTGAGTGGGTAGAATTTAGCGGGGCCTCTCTCGCCTTACTACCCGGGGTCAGCGTTGTTATCGATGGGCACTCCCACTGTCTCTGCGGCCCCCGGCAAATTGGTAAAGCTATCTATGTTAACGCAGGTCACCGCTTGGAAGCTGTGACCTGCGCCCGGGCGACTGGAGCAGGCGATTTAGAAGTTAAGCTTTTTACCTATAACGATCTAAAAGAAATTAAGCCCGACGAAAAATTGTCCGCTGTAATCGAGGCTCTCTCTAGCCATTTAGGCTTAGATGAGCTTATAACCACCTTGCCCTTTTCCTTTGGCGGGCGCCTAAATGATCGCCCGGCCTTTGGCCGTCTAGCAATCTGGGCCATTTTGGATTTAGTATCAGCTGACGCTGCCTACCTTAACGATGGGGCCGTGGCCGGCGGCCTAAACCAAGGTAAAGTGACCCGCCGAGACCTAATGGCTGCCCTACCCTATAAAGATAAACTTCTTTTGATAACCCTTCCAGGCGAGCTTCTTATCGAGGCCGTGGTCAGAAGTTCCAGTACCTGGCGCGGCGGCTGGCCCTTTTGGGCTGGCATCAAGGTTAAGGTTAAAAAAAGCGATAATTTTTCTATCTTAGAAGTAACAGATTTTTCTGGAAAAACTATAGATAGAGAAAAAAATTATCGCCTGATCATTTCCGATCAAGCCTTAAGGCGCCTTGGTCGGGACTTGGCGCCCAAGGGCTCAAGACCAGAGGTCTTGGGCCGGGTCGATCAGGCGGCAGCTTCGGGCTTGGCCCAAATGAGTGAGGACAGGCTAAGAGCTCTGGCCAACTTAGAAGACTTTATTATTCAAGCATGAGAACGAAAATAAACGAAAGATAACGAAAAATTGACAGTCCCTCTAGGTAACTTCTGGTTTTGTCTAGATTTTATTTTCTAGGTTGACAGCCAGACGAGTTAGTGATATTAAGATAAACAATCACAACTGAATATCGCCCGAGGCTCGGGCTCGCTGAGCGGCCCTTCCGAGCCTCGTTTTTGCTCGGTAAAAAGGCGTTTTTAGGCTAAAAAAGTCTAACGGTCTAAAAAACCAGGGGCTTTTTTCATCTTTTCCACGTTTTTAAGGGGCCGCTAGGCATCAAAAAAAAGTCCGTTTTGCGTCCGAAAGGCCTAAACGTTTAGGCTTTCGGGCTTTTTTTTTGGCTAGGGAATATTTATGGCTTAAATAATTTAAGCCGGACTTAAGCCAAAATTATTATTAACCTAAGTTTTAACTAGGTTGTAACGGGCTTGGGGCTTTCGAGGCGCATGTTCCCTTTTGAGGGCAGATTTTTTCTAACTTAGGGAGGTTTTTTTCATGCCAGTTCAAGCTAACGAATTACCAGCTATTTTTGAATCCTTCGGTGACGCCAGAAAGGCCGGCTTTCTCAAGATGAAGGCCTTAAAAGACGAGGGCGTGGGTGTTGTCGGGACCTTTTGCGTTTATACGCCCTTGGAGGTCTTTATGGCTGGCGGCCTGGTCCCGGTGGGGCTGTGCTCCACCAGCGATGAGACCATAGCCGAAGCCGAAAAGACGCTGCCCCGTAACCTATGCCCCTTGATTAAGGCTAGCTACGGTTTTGCCGTCACCGATAAGTGTCCGTACATGTATTTTTCCGATCTCGTAGTTGGGGAGACGACTTGCGACGGCAAAAAGAAGATGTACGAACTTTTGGGCCGCATTAAAGACGTCCACGTCCTTAATTTGCCTCAAAATCAAAACGGGGCCTCTAGGTTGATGTGGAAAGAGGAGATAAAAAAGCTCGCCGAAAAGGTAGAAGGGCGCTTCGGGGTTAAGATTTCGGAGGGCGATCTTAAAGAAGCGATCAAGATCAAAAACCAAGAGAGAGCTCTTTTAAAAGAATTTTACGAGCTAAGTAAACTAACGCCCCCGCCCATGACCGGCCTTCAGCAGCTTCAGGTGCTTTTTGGGGCCCAGTTTAAGTTTGATATGCCGGCTAAACTCTCCGAACTCAGAAAGACCATTGACGACATTAAAAAGAGCTACGAGGAAGGAAATAGGCCGGTACCAATCGAAGCCAAGCGGATAGTCATTACCGGCTGCCCCATAGGCGGGGCCACCGAAAAGGTGGTTAAGGCCATTGAGGAATCTGGCGGCGTGGTGGTGGCCTTTGAAAACTGCACCGGGGCCAAGCAGTTTGACCGCCGGGTTAACGAAGAGTCTGATCCTTATGAGGCCTTAACCGATCATTACTTAAATGTCGGCTGTAGCGTCATGACGCCCGATCAGAACCGCTTGGAACTCTTAGGCCGCCTCTGTAAAGAATTTAAGGCCGACGGGGTAGTTGAGATGGTCCTTCAAGCCTGCCACACCTACGCCATTGAGACCTTCCAGATCCGAGAATTTTTAAATGATAAAGGAGTCCCCTTTATAAGTTTAGAAACCGACTACTCGGCCGGAGATTTTGGTCAGCTTAAGACCCGGGCCGGCGCCTTTATCGAAACACTGTGAGGAAAGGTAAAATCGGCATAGGCGTTGACTGCGGCTCGGCTTTCTGTAAGGGGGCTTTGTACCAAGACGGCCAGATTGTATCCCTTATCGTCTACCCAACCGGCTGGAACATCCGGGCGACAGGCGAGCGGATCGTTAAAGCCTTAAGGGGCATTGCCCCCCTAAGCTTATGTCTTTTGCCCATCGTGGCCACCGGTTACGGCCGCGATAAGATTTTAGCCCAAAAAACCATTACCGAAATCACCTGTCACGCCAGAGGGGCGGAATTTTTGCGCCCTGGAGTAAGGAGCGTAATAGATATTGGCGGGCAGGACTACAAGGTCATCGCCATGGAGGACGGGCGGGCGACCACCTTTCAGATGAACGACAAATGCGCTGCCGGCACCGGGAGGTTTTTGGAGCTCGTCTTAGGCCGCTTGGAATTGGATCTAGATAGTTTAGACGCCCTCCTCGCCAAGGGGCAGACGGTCACTCTCAACAGCACCTGCGTGGTCTTCGCCGAATCAGAGATCGTAGGACTTCTGGCCCAGGGGACCACCAGGGAGGCCATATTGGGCGGGGTTGTGGCCTCTATGACGGCCAAGATTGCCGGTCAAGCCGCCCGGGTGACCATAGCTGAGCCAGCCGTCTTAACCGGCGGGCTGTCTCAGAGCCGGGAGATAGCCGCCGCCCTAACAAGGGCGCTGGGCATAACTGTCTCAACGGTTGAAAACGGTCTATATGCCGGGGCTATTGGGGCAGCCATAATGGCTGCGGAAATCTACTGATAAATTAAATTTTAGAAAATTTAATCGTTCGGAAATCTAATCACTCGGAAAATCTAGTCTTATGACGTCGGTAACCGTTCCAACCGGAAGTTCGGCTAAGCCTGGCGCCAGCTCAACTAGGCAATTGCAGCCGGCCAAGGAAAATACTCGGCCTGAGGAGTGACCGTCGGGTAGGGTGAGAAAGGGTAAATCTCCCGGTTGGTCGGTCAGGCGAGCCCTCAGAAAACGGCGCTGGCGAGTGCCCTGCTTTTGAGAGAAGGGGGAGACTAAGACGGCCTTAGCCCGGCGGGGGACGAGGTGGGGCAGGTGGGCAATATTGGCTAAAATAGGCCTGACCACGAGTTCTAAGGTGGCCAGGGCGGCAAAGGGGTTACCGGAGAGGCAGAAGAAGGGTTTTAATTTTTTGGCTTCTTGGTTTTCTTTAGATTCCCTAGATTCATTAGGCTCAGTAAGTTTACTAGTTTCAATGCCGCCACACAAAAAAGCGCTGCCAGGCTTGAAGGCCAGGCGGTGGACGCAGCGGTCTACGCCTAAGAGGTCAAAGACCGAGTGCATGATGTCTTTATCGCCAACGCTAACCGAGCCAGCGGTAATGATGACGTCGAGATCGCTAATTTGGGATTTTAAAATAGCCGCCGCCATTTTGGGATCGTCTGGCAGCACGCGAAAGGGGGGCGGGTCAAAGCCAAACTCTTTTAAGCGGGCGGTTAACATTATGCCGTTACTGTTAAATATCTTCCCCGGGGGAAGGGCGGTATCGGGCGGGGAAAACTCATCGCCCACGCAAAAGACGCCGATATTTAGCGGTCGGTATACCTGAGCCTTACCCAAGCCGGTCGTAGCCAGCATGGCTAAGCTTAACGAATCGAGGCGGGCGCCCTGAGATAAAAAGAGATCGCCACTATGGATGTCTTCGCCTCGGAAGATGTAATTGTCGTGTGGCCTGGCCGGGGCAAAGACTAAAAGACTATCGCCCTTTAGCTTTACGATTTCTTTGGGCAGCATGCAGTCGGCGCCATTTGGCATGGCCGCCCCGGTCATGATGCGGACAGCTTGAAAAGGACCGAGAGCGCCCTCAAAAACCCCGCCGGCGTAGACAACGCCAGTGACGTTTAGCTTAACCGGGGCGTCTTCGCGGGCCTTTAAGGTGTCCGAACTCCGCATGGCAAAGCCGTCCATGGCCGAACGGTCAAAGGGCGGGGTATCGCCCAAAGCCCGGACGTCTGCGGCCGTTACTAAGCCTAAGGCCTGGTCAAGGGGGACTAGGGCTATTTCATGGGTTGGCCGGAAAACTGAGAGGAGATAATTTAAGGCGGCCTCAAGGTCAGGATTGGTAAGCACGATTTACAGCCCTTTGGCCTGGTCTAATAGGCTTGAAGGAGATTTAAAGCTAGCTTTAGCTAAGGCTAAGGTCGCTCGCGAGCGGATTTGGGCGAGGTTGTCTTCCGAAATAATCCCATCGGATTCGATGATAAGGTCAGCTAACTCTATGACCCTTTGGGCCGTGGGTTTAGGCGGCCCGGCATTATTGACCACGATAACGAAAAATCCTGGCCAGACAAACTCTCTTAAAGTATTAGATTCGGAAACGATAGCCGCGCCCTCTGGAACCATGGCCAGGAAAGCCTTAAAGCCATCAGCTAAATTGGCCCGATCGCTTCTGAGCCAGTAAGATTTTTTGGCTCCGGCGGCTAATAGCCGTGAGGTGTCCTTATCGGGGTTGGCCCCATCTTCTTGTGCTAAAATAAAAGGCTCATTAAACAAGCAGGCCCCGCAGCCTTCGCCGCCTCGGTGACAGACCGTACCCTCAGAGCGATCGGCGGTGGTCACCTTAAGGGCCCAGACTTCCCTTAGGGGGGCCAGAGAGCGAATCAGATCGCAGGCCGCCGTGGTCTTACCAGAGTTGCGGCCAGTTGCGCCAAAGAGGACCATTTGAGGGACTTTAATCATCTTACTATAACGATTGGAGTATATTTGACTTAAACTTATCATGCAAGATACCATGAGACATATATTAGGACTAAACCAGACAAGGCTTGTCCTGTCAATCTATAGAATACCCCGATTATGGACTAAAAAAAAGTCTAGGATCTTAAAATAACGACAAGACTCATAAAAAACCGCCAGGCTCATAGAAAGCCGCCAGGCTCAAAGAAAACCGCCAGGCTCATAGAAAAAAACCAGGCTTATCAAAAAAAACAGAAATAAGGAAAAAAAGCCCCGACCGCAGGTAGTGCGGTCGGGGGCTAAAAAGAGGGGCGCCTGGGGGTTTTGAGACCCCCGGGCCTCAAATCGTTGAAGCCACCTGAACCACGGCCTGGCGTTTATTGGCCACTATCTGATCGACGTCTTCGCGCTCGACCAGGCGCAGGGCCCCGGTGGGGCAGACGCGCTTACAAGCTGGACCGCCCTCAACCCCGGCGCAGAGATCGCATTTGTTGGCCACGGCTCGCGGGCTGCCGTCGGAGTTGGACTCATTGCACAATGGGGTCATGCGGACGGCCCCGAAGGGGCAGGCCTCGGCGCAAGATTTGCAGCCAATGCATTTATCGCGATCGACAATGACCTTGCCGTCTATACGGTTAATGGCCCCTGACTGGCAGACGGCCTGACAGGCCGGGTTTTCACAGTGCTTGCACTGGACCGGGACGGAAACCAGCCAGGTCTTGATGACTTTGAGCTTGGGATGAAAGTCATAGCCATCGGGGTCGATCTGAAAAATGCGCTTGCCCTCGTGGGCCACGACGCAGGCTATCATGCAGGTTCGACAGCCGATGCAGAGCATCGGGTCGCCTTGGACGAACGAGTTCATGCCGCCTTACCTCCTTTGTCCTTTTGGACGCCCATACTCTCGCGGATCTTTTGGTACTCCTCTAAGACATACTTCTCAGCCCATTGTTGATCTTCGATCTTTTCAACCCTACAGGCGCAATACTTGTACTCTGGAGTGTTACTGATGGGATCTAGAGAGGCGATAGTCAGCTCGTTACAGGCGCCGATCCACCACTGATAGGTCATGTAAACAGCCTGTTTTTTGACGCGGTCAGTGGGGAGACATCTGGCGATACAAGAGCCGCGCTTGGAAAGGACCTTAACTAGCTCTCCGTGTTTGACGCCCAAGTCTTCGCAGAGCTCGGGGTTCATCTGGACCCACCCGGGCTCGTCCTCAAGGTTTCTAAGGAGGCGGCAGTTGCCGCTCATGGTGCGGACCGAATAGTGACCGACCTCACGGCAGGTGGAAAGGATGATGGGATATTCATCGTTTTCCAGTTCGGTCGGCGGCTGCCAATCAATGGAAGAGAAGCGGGCCTTGCCATCGGGGTTAGCGAACTTACCGTCTTTATGGAGAAAGCTCGTCCCGGTGTCGCTCATGTCAGTTGAGCGGCAGGGCCACTGAATGTTGCCATACTTTTCCAGTTTCTCGTAGGTGGCCCCGATAAAGCTCGGACATAGCGAGATGACCTCGTTCCAGATCTGCTCGGTATTGTCGTACTTCATGGGGTAGCCCATGGCCGTGGAAATGCGGCAGATGATGTCCCAATCGGTCAGGACGTTGGCGTCGGCGGGAGGATCGATGAGCTTACGGATCTTCTGAAAACCCCGGTCGCAGCAGCTAAAGACGCCGTCATGCTCGTTCCAGCCCGTGGACGGGAGGATAACGTCGGCGTATTGACCGGTTTTGTTCATGTAGATGTCTTGGAGGATGACCAGCTCAATCTTCGAGAGGGCCTCGCGGACCTCGTGGAGGTCGGGATCGGATTGGGCGGGGTCTTCGCCAAAGACGTAATAAGCCCGGATCTTTTTCTCCTCCGGCTCGTGGAGGACGTAATGCGGAACCTGCGTTAGCGGGATGCCGGCTTTGTTGGAGAGCTTAACCCCCCAGGCTTTTTCAAATTTAGCCTGGATTTCCGGGACGGTGACGTTTTGATAGCCCGGATAGCTATTGGGCAGAGCGCCCATGTCGCAAGCGCCTTGGACGTTATTTTGGCCGCGGACCGGGCCGATGCCCACGCCCCAGCGTCCGAAATTGCCCGTCATGATGGCTAGATTGGCTAAGCCTTTGACGACGTTAACCGCCTGAGCAAACTGGCAGACGCCCATGCCGTAGAGGATCATCGAGCGACCGCTGGTGGCGTACATCCTGGCGGCCTTACGAATATCCTCAGGATCGATCTGAGTGATTTTGGCGACCTTTTCCGGCGGGTAATTCTTGGCCAGCTCCTTGAACTCCTCAAAGCCCGTGGAATGCTCGGCTATGAATTTATCGTCAGTTAGGCCCTCTTCAATGATAACGTGGGCAATGGAGTTAACCAGGGCCAAGTTAGAGCCGTTTCTGAGCTGCAGATGCATGTCGGCGATCCTAGCCGTTTCAATGCGCCTCGGATCGCAGCAGATTATCTTGGCGCCTTTTTGCTTAGCGCGAACAATGCGCCTAGCCACGATGGGGTGGGAATCGGCGCCGTTATAACCAAAAACAAATAATAAAGCTGCGTCCTCAATCTCGTGGACGCCATTGCTCATTGCACCAGAACCTAATGAGTACAGTAGACCCGCTACTGAAGGAGCGTGTCATATTCGGGCGCAGTGGTCGACGTTGTTGGTTCCAATCGCCGCCCTGGTGAACTTCTGCATGATGTAGTTGGCTTCATTGCCCGGGCCGCGGGCCGAGCCAGTACACATGATGGAGTCAGGACCGTGCTTGGCTTTGATGTCCATAAGCCTTTTAGCGACGTAGTCAATGGCTTCATCCCATTGAACTGGCTCCAAGGGGGAATCTTTGCCGCCCTTGCGGATCATGGGGGTCTTGAGGCGCTTGGTCAGGATTTGAGGATCGTTAATGTAGTCCCAACCGTAGTGGCCCTTGAGGCACAAAGTACCGTCGTTGGTGCGACCGGGGGCCGGGACAGCCTCGAGGATCTGGTTGGCCTCCTGATCGACTGTAAACGAGATTTGACACCCCGCACCGCAATAGGCGCAGGTACTCGTGATCTGTTTGACGGGCATAAAACCTGCCTTTCAGTGACGACCGCTGATTTTAATCAGCAGTGAAGACGCCGCCTATGGAATTGGCGGTAAAAAAACGCCGCGAAAATATACCAAAAAACGCCGTGGCCGCCGCGGTCGCGATGACGGCTAAAGAACTAAGAGACAGAAAAGACTAAAAAAAATTAAGCGGGGACGTGTTCGATGACTAATTGATCGCCTTCGGTTACGATTCCAGCTAAACGTACCTTGGCTTGATACAAACTAGTGCCCTCTATGGGGCCGACGAACTCTAAAAGAGCATCGCCGCAGCGAAGGGTAGTTCCTGGCTTTATGGAGGCCAAGTCTAAGCCACTTACGGCGAGATTTTCGCCCTTAGACCCAGGGGGCTGTTCCTCGCCGACCGGGGCCATTTTTAAGCCAGTAGACAATAAAGATACTTGGCGACCTAAAGCACCTGAGTCAGCGTCGCCTGAAAGACCAAAATTTTTAACTAGTTGCGCCTGGCCGACCCTGCGTTTAGGGCCGCCTTTGACGTCGCCAACGCAAACGGCGACGATTCGAGCCATAGGCATTCGCTTGATTGCACCTGTGCTTACTTCTGGGGCCTCGATGAGCTTAAAACAAGGCAAACTCTAAATCCTTTAAGGCTACCAGTTAGATGTACCCTCGCCCATCTCAGCGCCAAGCTCATGATGACCGCCAAGACCGCCCGACGCTAGTTGGTCGATGGTATACCGTACTTGTAATTATATAGGTTTAGTAGCGATGGTGTCAAGAAAATAGCTTGTCAACAGGATATTATCGAAAAAGAGTCAAACGAGTCAAGACTTTTCATGGGAATAGAGATTGATCAGGTTTGGTTATTTTTCACTCAGGAATTTCAGAATATCTGAGTGAAAAGCGTAAAAAAAAATTATGATCATGGTTTGAAGTTAATTGCGACATGACAACCGTTTATAGGAATCGAAAATAACTAGATTTTTTGATAGGCGGGCTTTACTTTTTGTGCCTCGGGTAGTTGGTATTTTTACGCCGAAGCCCAGAAGTCTAGACGTTAATAACCTTAGCCGCTTGGGCCATGGTGCTGGCGATAGCTAGCATGTTGGTCGGGGCCCCGATTTTTAGTTTGTCGGCCAGTTTATAAAAGTTTAGGCAGGCGCCGCAGGTGGCGATGACCGCGCCGGTATCGGCTAGAGCTTTGAGATCTTCTAAGCAAGATGAGCCTTCGGTGGTTAAAAAGGCCCCGGAATTAAAGAAAAAAACGTATTCAGGCGGCGTTTCAAGCTCGGTTAATGACTGGATAAAAGATTTCATCAGGGCTTTGCCTAATTCTTCCTTGGGGCCCGAGCCTAAAGTGTCGCTGGAGATGGCAACCGTAAGGCCTCGGCCCTCAGCCGCACTCGCTTGGACCGGGGCACAGCCTACGGTCAGTAAGACGGATATTTTGGGCCCGCCTTCGATGGGCGTGGATTTGGCTTGGTGGCCTAGGCCAGCGGCCATTTTTTCTAGGTTTTGCCTAGCGATATCATTATCGACCACAATGGTGATTTCATCTGAGGCCGCTGCGGCCTTTAAGGCTTTCTTGGCGGCGATGACCGGTAGGGGGCAGGGCTGGCCTGACATGTCGATGATTTTCATGGTTCTCCTTTTTGAGCAGCTTGCTATCAATTTGCTATCAACTTACTAATAGTTTGCTATTAGTTGGCTATCAGTTTGCGGCCTCTTGTGAATAATTTGTGAGTAAAGTAGGCGCAAGCTATGAACAAATTAAAAGCAAAATTGATATAAGTTACAGTTTAAAATAAATAAATCTTAATACTAAAATTTTACAAAACGACAACAGCCATCTGGTCGCGTCTAATGTCTACCTGGCCAATGATGGCCGAAGCCGGATCGAAAGAAC
>JAITJB010000200.1 GCA_031279155.1 Deltaproteobacteria bacterium
AGATTTTAAAAATTTCCGAAAAAAAGCTTAAGGGCATTTTTAAAATACCCCGGCGCCCAGTACCAATAACTGAGGCCTAAAAGGCGCCGCTAGATGAACTGAGCCCGCAGGGAGGCGGACTATCTGTTCTCTAAGCATGGTCCTTTTTGGCCTAAGCCTAACTTCTGAGAATTTATCAAATTAGCCCAAACAGGCCGCGCTTTCCTGTCAAAAGGAGGCGTGGTCTTTTTTTGCTAAAGACCTATCTTGTTTGGCTTAAAAAATATCTGCCATGGTCAGGATAAACGATTGCTAATGGAGAAAAGCTTTGTATTTCCGGTAATGAGATATGCGAAGGCGCCCGCGCAAGCTTTCGGGATTTTCAGGCCCGGTCTGTGCAGAACGCCCCCAATGTCTTCAAGATTTCCTCGCTGACAACCAAATCCAAAACTCCACTCAAGAGCGCTAGCGGCTTAGACATGTTAGTCTATATAGGTTCGCTAAAGTGGGCTAAATGACTGGTAAATTCTAAGTTACGATCAGATTTCCAGATCTAATATATCGCGGGCCATAAATCCGACCGGTACGTTGGTATCAAAAAGCTTATCTGAAAGGCTGGGCTCCAAGATAACCTGCTCGTAGCGAACATCAAAACGGCGCTCGCCATCTAAAGCTACATTTATAGTTAAGGGAAAATCCCGGCTACTTCCTTTTATAGGTAGGCTCTCAAAATGGCTGTAAAAAACCTTGAAGTTGTCGTCAGATGGCCTCCCAAGCTCTTGGCTGGTTATCACCGGTCCAGCTGGACGGTTATCTATAGAGACCAGCCAAACTAAACCCTGATCATGCTGCTCGACAATCTCTAGAGCCGATATCTGGCCCTTTTTAAGTCGGCTAACAGCCGCCGCAGATGGGTTGGGGAGGAGAGAATTGGTTAATACCGATGTTAAATCATCGGTCTGTATGTTAACAGGCAGAACTCGCCGGAGGTTATCACTGGTCGCCTGGCCGACCATGGCCACCTGCGAGCGATAATCAAGGGCCGAAAAAACCGTCCCATCGGAGATGACTTTCATAGCCGGACGGCCCAAGGGGTCAAAAACCGTAAAAACAAGCCCGCCCGAGCGCCTTAGGAGGCACTCAAATCGAAAAAAATGCTTTGAGTTTCCGTTGATATAATTGACCGAACCCCTGGCGGCAAAAGTCTTTAGGTTGCTTTTTTCCTCAAAAAGAAGACGGGCCAGTTCCATCGCTGGTCCGTCAGATGAGGGCGTTAGTTTGGGGGCTTTCTGGCTTAAGGCGCAACTAGTTAGCGCTAGGCCCATGACCAAGAAAGAAGCAATAAAGACTATATTTAAGGCGCTAGTTAATGCCCTGGAGCTTCTCATTTATGACTCCGGGCGACTCGTGCCCTTTCTCCATCGCCTGACTGTAAGCTCGCTTGGCTTCAGCTTTGCGTCCTAATTTACTTAAGGCGTCGCCTAAGTGCTCCAAGATGACCGGGTCGCCATCGGAGAGCTTTACGGCTTTCTCTAAAAGAGGTAGGGTCTTTTCCAGATCGCCCATGGCATAATATATCCAAGCCAAGGTGTCGATGATATAGCCATTATCGGGTTTGAGGGCGTCGGCTTTCAGGGCCATGGCCAGGGCCTCATTGAGGTTTTCCCGCCTCTCGGCCCAGGTGTAAGCTAGATAATTTAGGGCTTCGGCGTGGTTGGGGTCTAGTTCCACGGCTTTTCGCATTGATTTGATGCAGGCTTGTTTATCGCCGAGTTTATCTTCGACAAAACCCAACCTAAACCTCAATTCAGCGGCGTTGGGAAAGGTCTTCACAGAATCTACGTAGATTTTTTTAGCTTCCTTAAAACGCTCCTCTTCCTCAAACATGGTCGCTTGGGCCAGAACTAATTGGACCGACCAGGCGGCTTTGGGCCGGGCTTCGGCTAAAGCCTCCATAGCCTCTTGGCGATGACCTTGCTCAATTAAAATGGAGCATAAATAGAGCACGGCGTCCACGTAGTGCTGGCTCTTAGGGTCGATTTGACGGAGGAGACTTTTGGCTTGCTCGCTATCGCCGAGCTCCTGGACGACTGAAGCCAGAAGATAAATCAATTGATCGTTACCCGGGAACTGACTGATGAGCTGGCGAAACTCTTTCTCAGCCTCCTCAAACATCGACTCTTCCATATAAGCTAGGCCAACCATGATACCCGCGTGAACCGATTCGGAGGCCATTTGGCTTACGGCCTTAAGTAAAGCCACCGCTTCCGTCCGGCGGCCCATCTTCAATAAGATCCTCGATAACCTGGCCTTAGGCACAGTGGCCTCAGGCCTGATGGCTATCAGTTGGCGGTAAGTCTTCTCGGCTTCTTTCATCCGGCCAGCTTGTTCGTAAACAAAGGCCAGTTCCGTTAAGGCCGAGGCGAAGTCCGGGTTTTTCTTTAAAGACAATAAATAATGGTTGATGGCCTGATCGAGATCGCCGCGCTTCTCAGCTAACAGGCCTAAGTAATAGTCAGGCAGATAAGAGTTGGGGGCTGACGCGCCCAACTCTAAGAAGGTCCGGTAAGCCTCACTCATCCGACCGCTTTCAGCGTAGAGAGCCCCGAGGTAGGACAGGGCTTCCTCGTTGTGAGGCGAGTGCTTTAAGACCTCAAGGTAGTGTTTTTCAGCCTCTTGCCACTGGCCAGTGCCGGCGGCTAACCAGGCGGCGAACAGTCTGGTATCGACATCTTCGGGGTTGATTTCCAGGGCCCGGTCGATAAATTTTGAGGCTTCCGCTACCCGGCCCGAACGGGTCAAGAGCTTAGCCGCCTCTAAGTTTAGATAAAACGATGGGCCAGCGGTGGACACGGCTTTTTCGATGGACTTAATGGCCAACTCGTCTTTGGACTGCAGTTCTTCGTATTGGGATTTTAAGAAATAGTAATAGCTGTCCGCGACAGCGTTGCCGGCCGATCCGGAAAACCTACCGGAGCAACCTACCAGCGCGAAAGCGGTAAAGACCACTGTCAGGACGGCCAAAGGTCTGGCCCATGAACGAGCCGTGAGGATCATCTAATCTTCCCCAAGCATACCCCTGTCAATTGACGGGGGAGAAATTGGGCACTAAAAAACGGTTTATACCGCCCTCGCGCCCGCATTGGCCAAAAGCTTTCAAGTAGCCTAAATATCTCTTAACTATCGAGATTAAGCTCCGGCAGCTCCTTAAGTAGATAATCGGCTAGAGTTTTTTTAAGTCTTTCTTCTAATTGCCGGACCCTCTCGCGGCTGACCCCAAATTCCTCGCCTAATTCCTGGAGGGTCACCGGATCTTCGGTTAAAAGCCGCTTATCTAAGATGGTCAACTCGCGCTCGGTTAAGGTCTCGCGGAAGCGCTCAAGCTTATCGGAAACCATGCCCCGGATCTGGGCGTCGGCCAAAAAGCTGTCTACGCCCTCTTCCGGCGAAGGCAGTAAGCTGACCTGAGTCTGGCCAGAGTCAGGACCAACTGGCGCGTCCAAGGAGATCTCCCGGCCAGTAGACAACCGCATGTCCATCTCCTTAACCTCGCCCTCAGTGACTCCCAAGCGCTCGGCCACCAAGCCCAAGGCCGGCTCATGGCCTTCCCTTATGAGCTTTTCCTGCTCTTTTTTGAGGTTAAAGAAGAGTTTTCTCTGAGCTTGCGTTGTGCCGACCTTGACCAGGCGCCAGTTATCCATGATGTATTTAAGGATATAGGCCTTGATCCAATAGGCGGCGTAATAGCTAAACTTAACGCCCTTGGAGGGATCAAATTTCTTTAAGGCCTGCATTAAGCCGACATTACCCTCTTGGATGAGATCCTGAATGTTGTTGAGCCAGTGGCTATGAAATTCCAAAGCTATTTTAACCACCAACCTTAAGTTGGCGGTGATAAGCTTGCGGCCAGCCTCAGGATCGCCGGTGCGCTTGTAATTTTTGAGGAGCTCTTCCTCTTCCTTGCGGTCTAATAGTTTAAACCGCCTGACCTCCGATAGGTAGATCTTAAAGGAATCGGTGGTGGAGGGTGGTTGGGATTTAGGCCTTGGTACCGGAGGAAGGGCTAGCGGTCGATCTGTCGGCACAGGGGCCGCAGGCCTAACGACCGGGGTCAGGCTCGGTTCAAATAAATCGTCGTCCTGGGCCGTTGCCAGCAATTGGGTATCCATTGGAACAAAACCTTGACCCAAACAGTTGGGTGGACAATTGGAAAAGGCCAGCTTTCGACTGGCCGGACACATGACCCGCTCCCCGGACGGCTGCAGATGGCGAGGGCTTTTAAAGCCGACCGGTTGACGGTGATTTTCTAAGATTGCCTGCCTCCCTAAAAAAACCAAATCGCGGCTAAGAATAAAGAACTTTTGGTAAACATTGGCTAAAAAGACAAGGACCTTGGCCGACCTGAGCCGCTGATCCCGGTAATCTTTAGCTCTTTGATTTTACCTCTTTAAACCTACAAAGTCCACAGTTTCCAAAATAAAGCCGGCCAAATCGTCTCTGACCGCTTATTACTCTCGGGCCAAAATATAAGCGACCCAAGATCACCTATTTCCCAGATTAACAAAATCGTCAAAGACAGGTCAAGGGCCGAACTCGGGAAATTTTTAATTTTAATGGCTATTTATTTTTTATTTTGATATTTTATTCTATTTTTGGCTATAAGCTTCAATAGTTCCAGATCCGGCCTTAGAGACCACAAACTAAAATTGCCCCATAAAACGACGTTTTGAGGCCTTACTTTAGGTTTAGCTCGAGTAACTGTAAAAAAAAATGAAAAATCGCTCAAAAAAATTTAAGTCCTGCTTTCAAATGCCGATAAGATTCTTGAGGAAAGTTAAAAATGCTTTCCGGAGCGGCTTAAACCAAAAACCAACTAGGTGCATTATGGGTCTCGTCATCAATCACAACATGCCAGCCATCTTCGCTTCCTACCAGTTAGACGGACACTACTCTCGTCTGGCTGTTAACACCGAGCGCTTATCGTCAGGTCTTAGGATCAATACGGCCGAAGACGATCCGGCCGGCTTTGGTATCCGCGAGCTCATGCGCTCAGAGATTACCAATATGGAGCAAGGCCTCCGCAACGCCGCCGACGGCCTAAGCTTGTTGCAGACCGCCGAAGGGGCTCTGGCCGTCATAGACGAAAAACTCATAAGGATGAGGGAATTGGCCGAACAGGCGGCCACCGGCACCTACACGACCTTACAGAGGGATATCATTAATTCTGAGTACCAGGCCATGGCCGCCGAAATTGACCGCATCGCCAACGCCACCAACTTTAACGGCGTTAAGCTTTTAGACGGTAGCTTAAGCGCCATGCACCACGGCCAAGGACTTAAAATACATTTCGGGGCTGGCGACAGCCAAGCCGAAGATTACTACTTTGTCAAAATTGACGACGTCAGAGCCACCACCTCCACCGGTCTT
>JAITJB010000248.1 GCA_031279155.1 Deltaproteobacteria bacterium
AGACAGTATCAACTTTAACCTGACCACGCCTTAAGACGTCAACACTAGTTAGGGCTTCAATTTCCTCAAAACCGTTAATAAAAAATACCGCTGCGCTGGCCATGGGATCCTCCTTTAGAATTTAATTTTAGAATTTCTCTATGCTGCTTTAAGACAATTTAGATCAGTTTAAAGCTCAGTTTTTAGGCGGCTTTAATAGTATGATCTCATCGCCCAAGCCGTCGGCGGAAAAATTTACTTCGACCATCTCTTGGGCGCTGGTAGCCAAGATAAAGGGGGCGTAGTCGGCCTGGATAGGCATTTCGCGGTGGCCTCTGTCAACTAAGACGGCCAGTTCCACCCTTGCGGGACGACCAAACTCGGTTATGGCGTCTAAGGCCGCTCTAACCGTGCGCCCGGTGTAGAGAACGTCATCGACTAAGACCACTCTCCGATCGTCTAAGGTAAAGGGGATCTCGGTGCGGCCCACCTTGGGAAAAGATCTGGCCCTGGTCCAGTCATCACGGTAGAGGTTAATGTCAATGATGCCTGAGGCTGGTTTCTGGCCTAAAATAGCGCTCATAAGATCGCTTAAGCGCTCGGAGATGGTAACCCCGCCCCGGCGGATGCCTATTAAAAATGGGATCTCACTGTAGCGCTTAGTGATGTCCGTGGCCATGGAGGAGAGGGCTTGATTTATGTCGCCCGGTCCGTAGAGAAGTTCTTTTTCGGTCATGAAAATACCATACAAGCGCCTAAAAGGCGTGTGTCAGTTCGATGTAAGTGGGATAGACGAGGCCTTTGGCCCCAAGGCGAAGAGGCAGCCGTTAGGGGCGTTACTGAAGACCTTGGAGCCGTAAATTAAGGCTTGTTTTTCAATGGTCAGATTGGGCCATGGCCCGAAGATGGCCCCAAAGCTCTTTAATAGCGATAAGCCCGTTGGGGTTACGGTTTCACCCTCGCCTGGAAAACCTCTGACCGTTACCCCCTCCAAAAGGATGGAGACCGCCGGGGCCGGGGAGGGCAATATCCCATGGGCGCAGTTGATTTGGCCATCAGATAGGGGCAGGGGCCCGCAAATGAGCTGACTAAAATTTAGCCTATCAAAAAAAATAGAAGCTAGCCCAATATCCATCAGGCTATCTAAGGCGCCGACCTCGTGGAAAGTTACGCTATCGGCAGGTCTATCGTGGACTAAGCCTTCGGCTGCGGCCAGCATGGTAAAGGCCTTTATGGCCAAATTTTTAGCTCCCTCGGTAATATCGGCGCTCTCAAAAAAAGCCCTAACATCGCTCATGGTCCGGTGACTGTGCTCATGGGGGATATCAGCCGCTAGGGCTAAGCCTCCGATACCGTTAACGCTTCTTTTTTCCAATTTGACCCGGCCTTGAAGGGTTTTTAAGCCGAGTTTACCCAAAAACTCATCAAAGAGGCTTTGGTCGGCCCCGGCTAAGGCGGCCAGGCCGGCCACTAAGATATCGCCGCTGACGCCTGAGTGAGGCCTTATGACCAAAAGGGGGCGCTGGGACGCAAGGCTAGCGTGTACATGGGGCTCATGGTGGTGTTCATGGTGTTGATCTCGAGCGTCGCCAGGAACATCATGGTGCTCATGATGATGCTCATGGTGCTCATCATGATGCTTAGAGCCGCCTAGGGTGATCTTTTGGTCCTTAAAATCTGTCAAATGATGGTTTTTCAATATTAGCCTAAATCTTGCCTCGATGGCGCTGGTTAATGGTTAAAAAAAAGTTACTGGAAAAAATTACCGCCAAGCTATAGACGCATGGCGGAAAAGGAGACTACGTCTCTAACATAGTCGCCTTACAAAAAAAGCTTAACTAACAAGTTAGCCTATTTTTCTTAAGCTAAGTTAGGTAGCATGTCTAGAGGCGGTTTCGGTCAGCTTCGGCCTGGTTTTCGGACGAATCCTCCGGGACAAAGCGGCGGATTTCGACCTCATCGACCTTTCGGTTGTCGGCAGCCCGGATGTGGAAGACGTAATCGCCAAATCTTATCTTTTCGTCAGGAGCCGGGACGCGGCTGACCTGGTCGGTTAAAAAGCCGCCCAAGGTCTCGTAGTCGCCCTCAGGGATGGGTTCGGGCAGGGCCTCATTGAGATCGGATATGGAGATGTGGCCAGTAGCGATAAAAACGCCGGGCTCGGTTTCCCGGATGTCTTTTTCCTGATCAACATCGTACTCATCGTTGATATCGCCGATGATCTCCTCGATGATATCCTCCATGGTTACCAGGCCAGCTGTGCCGCCGTATTCGTCTAAGACCACGGCGATGTGGCTTTTTTTGTGGAGTAATTCCGAGAGGATGTCGCCAATTAAGCGGTTGGCGTGGACCAGTATGACAGGGCGTAAAAGTTCCTTGGGGACCGTAGCCTTACCGTCGGTACCCCAATAGTTTAAAAGATCCTTGGCCATGAGAAAACCGACGATATGATCCAAATCGCCATTGTAGATAGGCAGCCTGGAATAGCCCTGTTCTTTGACGATATCGATGACCTCGCCAATGGTGGCGTTTTGATCCACTCCGATTACCTTGATGCGCGGGGTCATGATCTTTTTGACCACGGTATCACTGAACTCGAAAATGCTCTGAATCATCTCCCCGGAGCTGCGAGGGATGGCCCCGCTTTCGGCGCCGTGGTCAATTAAATCGGTAATTTCCTCCTCAATGCGGGCAGAGGTGAGGGAATACTTGCGGAAAGGTCTAAGAAGGCGGGCAAGCATTCCCGATTTAGATGAGCCGTCGTCCAAATTGGGAATCTCCTTGGTTGGGGTTATAGACCGCAAAAAGTGACCCTAATCGCGGCCATGGGGGAGGCTTAGTTATCTAGCCTCGGATTTAGTCTTCGTCATCCTCATTAGGGATATTGGTTTGGCCCGGCGACCTGGGCGGGAAAGGAGAGGTCTGGGGCTGGAAATCCATGGTATCTAAGCCAAAAGCCCGGCACTTTTTGATGATATCCTCCGCGCTCAGGCTTAAGACCTCAGCGGCCTTCTCAATATCTCCGCCGTGGGTGGAAAGGGCTTTGAGCAGAAAGCAGCGCTCAGCTTCGCCTAGGAGAGTATCGGAAGTAATTTGCTCGCCGTGGTTGAAGACATCAGGGGCTAGCCTTAAGTGGAGCGGCAGGCAATCTAGGACCACGTGGCCATTTCTGGTGAACTGGGCCATATTTTGGCACTCGTTTTTAAGTTCCGTGATATTGCCTGGCCAGGGGTAGGCCCTGAGGCACTCGACCACCGAGTGATCGATGGAGTGGAAGGGCAGACCCAAAAACTTGGCCGCCTTGGAGATAAACTGTTGGGCCAAGGCCTCGATATCGTTTTTCGTGTCCCTAAGGGGCGGTAGGGCCAGGTTAATGGCCGTCAGGCGGGCGTAGAGGTCCTCGCGAAAGGAGCCGTTTTCAACCATTTCTTGGAGGTTTGCCGAGGATGACGTCACAAAGCGGACCGAAACAGTTCGGGAGTATCTAGCGCCCAAGGGGTACAATAAACCCTGCTCTAAGGCCATTAAGAGGCTGCGCTGAGTATTTAAGGGTAAATGCTCGATGTGCCGTAAAAAGAGGGTCCCATTGTCGGCTAAGGCCATTAAGCCCAAGGTCGTCTCCGATCCCCCCTCTTGACCAAAGAGGACCAGATCTATCTGGGCTTGGGAGAGTCCGGTCAGGGTCAGATCTAAGAAGCGACCGTTTCGTTTACCACTTTGCTGGTGGATGTGGTTGGCTAAGCTGGTCTTACCGGTGCCGACCTCGCCGGCTATGAAGATGGGGCGACCGCCTTGGGCCATTTGGGCGGCTGTTGAAAAAATGACCTTGATTTGAAGATCGCGGTTCATCAGGTTACTGATGGCTTCTACCGAGACGTCTTTTTGCGACGAGCTATCTTCGCGGTTGTATTCCTGGAAAGCGTTTTTTATAAAGGGACTTATCATCTGGGCTAAGGCCGACAGTAAGTTTAGATCTTTTTCTTCTAAATTTTCGTTGGAGTTCTCCAGATAAATTAAGCCCAAAGGACCGTCGTCTTCGCCGTTATAGAGGGGAGCTATGACGCATGGGACGTCGATGTGCTCGATGTGGCGCTGGCCAGAATTAAAGTACAGTTCATTTATGATGTGCGGCCAGACTAAACCCTGGCCCATTTCCGTAACCATGCGGTAGGGGACCTGGCTTAAGAGGAGGCGTTTATCTTCGGGGAAGGAAAACATCGAGATCTGACCTAAATTATCAGTGCCGCCGGGCCAGAGGATGGATACGGCGGTGGCCCCCATGTTGTCTTCTAAAAATTGGATTATTATTTTATTGACGTCATGAACTTTAGCTTGGCATAAGGCGTAGTTTAAGTTGGCAACCAAGGCCGCCTGCTGAGTACTCAGTAGCCTTGCCGCTTCCTGGGCCTGGCGGGTGACCAAGTTTTGCTGAGGCTCGTTGATGGCGTTTAAAATTAAGGCCGCTGGGGCCGGTCCGGTTATGACGTCTAAAAAAGGCTCGAAGATATAGATTTCCTGGCCGATTTTGATGCAGTCAAAGGGGTTAAGTTGCACTTTGCCGCTAATCGGGGAATCATTAACCAAAGTGCCGTTGGTGCTATTGAGATCTTCTATAAAATAGGCGGCTTCGGTTTTGGTAATTTCGGCGTGTCGCCTAGAGGCGCTGCGATCAAAGAGAATAAGGTCACAGAAAGACGCCCGGCCTAACATGGCCTTTTCAGGTATAGTAAACCTGAAGCCCAAACGATCTTCGCGAAATGCTACAAGTTCGGCCATTGGGTACCTTGATAACGCCGGTAGGTTACGTGCGAGAAAAAAAACTAGGACCCTAGATATCCGGCAAATAAAGTAGGGCTTAGTCAACCGGCTAAAAACCCTTACGTCGGTATATAGAAGCTGAAGGGGGCGTACCTAAAGCCGGGTAACTGACTCAGATGATATCATACTTTAAATAAAGCAACAAAGAGTATTTTAGACCGATAACAGTTCCCGGAAAACAGTTTCCAAAAAATAGTTTAAAAAACATGGCCAAGTCTGGCCAAGGCGCCCCAAAGCCTAGCTTAAGCCAAAGCCCGGCTAAAAATAAAGGTGATTTTTTTCGGGGATCTGCTATAATCCATTTTTCAGGCCGGGCCCTAAATTCCCGGTTTTTTCATTGGTCCCTAAAAGACCCTATCCACTAAACCCGAACCCTGGCCAAAATCTAAGGTCAGTCGGGAGTCCGACCATGACCGCCCCTCAAAGTTCCCAAGAAGTTTTAGTTTTTAAGCGCTTAGCCTCAGATCCCAATTGGCCCGTTCCCTCTTATGGTACGAGCGGGGCCTCGGGCTTAGATCTGGCCGTTAACATTTCCGAGCCAATTACCTTGGCCCCTGGGGCCATTAGGCTTTTACCCACTGGTTGGTCGGTAGCCATAAAGCCGGGTTTTGAGGGCCAGGTGCGCCCGCGAAGCGGCTGGGCCTTAAAGCACGGCATAACTTTGGTAAACTCCCCCGGAACCATCGATAGCGACTACCGAGGCGAGATCTCCTTAGCCATCATAAACTTGGGGCCCAAAGCCGTAACCATCAATAGAGGCGACCGGCTAGCTCAGTTGGTCATCGCCAAGGTTTATCACCCTCAGGTTGTTGTAAGCGATCTCGATGAGACGCCCCGAGGCTCAGGCGGCTTTGGTTCCACCGGCTTAAATGGAGCTTAGGGGGATTTAGCTTGAGGTTTTGTATTTTAGCTAGCGGCAGTAAAGGCAATAGCCTTTGGGTCGAGCATGGCGGCCAGGCCGTTATCGTCGATAACGGTCTTTCTTTAAAAGAGTTTAAAAAGCGCGCCGAGAGCGTAGGTTTATGTCTTTCGGCGGCGAAAAACTTAGTAATTTCCCACGAGCACACTGACCACGTGCGCGGGGTGGGGCCGCTGGCTAGAAAGCTCGGTCTCGTGGTCCACGTCTCAAAACCCACGGCCGAAGCCGGAGCATATTATCTGGCTAAAACAAATTTAAAATATTTTGAGCCCGGAGAAGTTTTAGATTTTGGGGCTTTAACTGTTAAGACCTTTACTAGTTCCCACGACTGCGCCGATCCTTCGGTTTTCGTTTTTGAGTGCCATAATGCTCGCTTGGGGCTAGCAACTGATTTGGGCGTAGGGACTACGTTAATTAAGCAGGAATTTTTAAAGCTCACGGCTTTAATTTTAGAATTTAACCACGATCTACAAATGCTCTTAGATGGGCCCTACCCCTATTGGCTCAAGCAGAGAGTTAGAAGCCGCTTAGGCCATCTATCAAACGAGCAGGCCTCCGAAATGCTCTCTGAGATCTATCATAACGATCTTAAGCAGGTGGTTTTAGCCCACCTTTCTGAGGTCAATAATACCCCCAATTTAGCTCAGGCTGCGGCCCAAAAGGTTTTACAAAATAGGCCGACATCTTTAGCTGTGGCCGGCCAATGGACGCCGACAGAGGTTTTTGAGCTTTAGCTAGCTTAAAATTTAAGCTTTAATTTTTTAAGCTTCATATTTTTCCACGTTTTTGGCGAGGGATAAAGTGAAATACTACGTTACCACACCCATCTATTATGTTAACGCCCGGCCCCATCTGGGCCATGCCTATACGACTATTATCAATGACGTCTTAACCAGGTTCCATAAACTGATGGGCTATGACAGTTATTTTCTGACCGGAACCGATGAGCACGGCGACAAAATTGTCCGGGCCGCCCAAAGTGAGGGCTCTGACCCTCAAAAGTATGTAGACGAAATCAGCGCTCTTTTTAAAGCCGCTTGGCCCAAACTTGATATCCAAACCAATGACTTTATTAGGACGACTGAAGAGCGCCACAAAAAGGTCGTCTCAGCCTTCATGGATGCCGTCAATAAGCGCGGCGACATCTACTTTGGCGATTACGGCGGTCATTACTGTTTTGGCTGCGAGAGGTTTTACACCGAAAAGGAACTGGTCGACGGCTTGTGCCCGGATCACCTGACAAAACCTGAATATATATCGGAAAAGAATTATTTTTTCCGCATGTCCAACTACCAAGATTGGCTCATCGACTATATCAAGGCCAACCCCACCTTCATACGGCCCGAGCGCTACCGCAACGAGGTCTTGGGTTTTTTGCGCGATCCCTTAGAGGATCTGTGTATCACTCGCCCCAAAAGCCGCCTAACCTGGGGCATTGATGTGCCCTTTGACAAAAATTTTGTAACTTACGTCTGGTTTGACGCTTTAATTAACTATATCTCAGCCCTAGGCTGGCCAGATGGCGAATTGTTTCAAAAGTATTGGCCGGTGGCTCAGCACACCATCGCCAAAGACATCTTAAAGCCCCACGCCATATTTTGGCCAACCATGCTCAAGGCCGCCGATGTGCCCATATTTCAGCATTTAAATGTCCACGGCTACTGGCAGATTGGCTACAGTAAGATGAGTAAGAGTATCGGAAATGTCGTTGAAGCTCTTTCCATGGCCGAACGCTACGGAAACGATCCTTTCCGCTACTTTCTGATTCGGGAGATGAATTTTGGTTTAGATAGCGAATTTTCTGAAGATCGCTTAGTAGAGCGCTACAATAGCGATCTAGCTAATGATTTAGGCAACCTCTGGCAGCGGGCCCTGGCCATGGTCCAAAAGTTTAATGACGGAGTTATCCCTACCCAGAGCTTAAACTCTAAAAATGAACCTGACGACGGCAGATGGCAAAAAATATTTGACGCCTTTGTCTCCGATTACGTCGGCTGCTTTGAAGATGTTGACCCTAGGATGGCCTTTGTTGCGATCTGGGAGTTTATAAGCCTACTTAATAAAACCATCGATAGCGAGGCCCCTTGGGTATTGGCCAAAAATGAGAGCCAAAAAGATCGCTTAAAGGTGGTTCTAGCTAGACTTATTAAAGGCTTAGCTCTTTTAGGCGCCCTCATCTGGCCGGTTATGCCCAATACTGGATCGGAAATGTGGCGGCGCTTAGGGCTAGATCCCAGCGACATGACTACGGATATTGACAAGATAACCAGCCTTTTAGCCCACGGTAATAAGATATCGGCTGGCCAGGCCTTTTTCCCAAGGCTTGAAACCGAAAAGACCAAAGCCAAAGAGATCAAAGAAGCCGCCAAAGATTTAGCTAAAAAAGAGGCGGGGAAAGAAGCCGCCAAAGAAGTAGCCAAAGAATTGGCCAAAACAGAGGCGGCTTTCGGCTCTGCCGAGGGAAGCGGTATTAGTCGGCTAGAATCTGAAACAGTTACCATCGAGGAATTTAAGCGCCTGGATTTAAGGGTAGCTAAGGTCTTAGCCGCCGAAGCTCTGCCAAAGAGCCGTAAGCTCATTAAGCTTACCCTTTCTTTGGGGGACAGCCAAAGGACCATCGTAGCCGGCATCGGTCAGCACTATAAGCCAGAAGAGCTCATTGACCGTAACGTTGTCATCGTGGCTAACTTAACGCCAGCCAAACTCATGGGCGTCACCTCTAACGGCATGGTCTTGTGCGCCACAGACCGGGCCGAAGGCGGCGAACTATTAACCCTTCTTACAACCTCACAAGATTTTGCTCCTGGATCTAAAGTCTCATGATGTCAGATAATCCGGTCGGAAAATAAAGTTAGAGGATAAAACCGACCGGATAAAATCCATAAAATTATAGATCATCTTGAAATAGCACCTTAAGAGTCAAGATCTCACCTTTAAAAATCGTGTAGACCTATGTTCTCAGGTCCCACTAATGATTTTCTCCAAAAACTTTTCTCTCCCACCTCTTGACTAAAAGTCAAAAACGTAATATTATTATAACTCGACAGGCAAGGTCATAATTTTAGTGGCGAAAGATTGCGCCCAGACTTTGAATCCTTTTTGGTTTTAGCCTTAAAGGCATTATTGCTAGTTTCAGTAAAAAAGTTCCGAGTTGGCCGCGACCGTTTCCCCTCCAAGGCCATGGGGTGGGGGTTACGAGCTAGGCTAGACTAAATCATTCCCTTAAATGATTTACAGCCTGTTATTTTTACTTTGCGGCAAATTTTGATCCAATTCCTCCAACTAAGGCCCGGTCTAGGACCTTCAATTTCATCTGTTTTTTCGCTTTCCACTGATTTTTTTCGGTCCACAAATCCCTTGTTCAATCATCACCTGAGTCGGGTTTTGTCTGGCAATAATTGCTAACTCGATTCCTAATCTTACAAAAGGCAATCTACCTATTTCCGGTTGATAGTCTTTTATTCAAATTAAAATTAAGAGGTAGAATTATGAGGATTAATGGTCCCGCTTTTGCCCGGTCGCGCGAGGAGCTCCTTTTGGGCCTTGCCGAGTTAGCTAACAAGGCTGATGTGACCTATAAGACCTTAGTTCGGGTCGAACGCGGCCAAAGCGTTAAGGTTATCTCGCTTCGTAAGATCATCCGGGCCTTGGGTATGACTATCCAAGAGGCTATCGCCAAGAAACTCATCGAGTTTGACGAAGAAGAAGAACCCATGACCCATTGAAGGCCTCGCGGTCGGTCCTCTACGGCGAGGCGGCCATATATTGGCCTCTTCGCGGGAGAGGTAGAGAGAAACGATAACTCTAAGTTATTTAAGGGTTACCGACCGGTCCTTTATGGCCTTGACTTTTTGTCTAGCTAAAAGAGCCTTGGATTTTTTTTAATTTTGGCCCTCTACTGATGGGTTATCCCGTCTTCGGAGGGCCATTTTTTAGATCTTGTTTTTAGGGATCTTGTAAATTTTCTAGAAGGGCACTATAACAAGTCAAACAATCCGGTTTGGCCGGATAGACCAGAATTTTTCGAGGTGTTTGATGAAAGTAGTGGTCGCCGGCGCCGGCGAGGTTGGTTACAATATTGCCGAGAAGCTCTCCCGCGAAAAGGTCGACGTAGTTCTGGTCGATGTCGATAGCGAGCGCTTAAAAGAGGTATCTGACAGTCTTGACGTCCAGACCATCAACGGTAGTATCGCCCATCCCGATATTTTAAATGATTCCGGCATAAGCGACGCCGAACTGTTAGTAGCTGTAACCTCAAGCGATGAGAGTAACATCTTAGCCTGCCGCATGGTCCAGTTAATGGCCCCTAACGTCAGGCGCCTGGCTAGGATCCGTGACCCTCAGCTCTTTGCCGCCTTAAACGACCCCAATATCAAAGAGGGCTTAGGGCTCGACTATGTTATCGATCCCGCCGGCCTAACCGTAGACACCATCATGGACTTTCTTTCCATGCCCGGGGCCGTAGACGTTATTGACGTGGCCAAGGGACGCTTAAAATTTGTGGGCTTAAGGCTCCCGCCCACCCATAGGGCCATTGGCCAGACTTTAGCCTCGGTTCTCCCTCGAACTGAGGGCAATAGCTTATTGGTCGTAGCCGTCTACCGCCAATACCGGGTCATGATTCCCACCGGCTCAACCGTCTTAATGCCCTGGGATCTGGTCTACATGGCGGCCACCCCGGAGAGCCTAGAAGAGGTCGGTCTCTTTTTTGGCCTAGAGTGGAAGCCGGTTAAAAACGTCTTCATCTTAGGCGGCGGTGAGGTCGGCTTAACGCTTGCCAGGCGCTTAGAAGAGCGCGATTTAGTAATTAAGTTAGTTGAACAAAATAGTGAAAGATGCGAGTACCTAAGCCGGGAACTGGTTAAGACCATCGTCTTAAAAGGCGACGCTACCGATAAGGCCTTACTGGAAGATGAAGGCATCCGCGATTGCGACGTTTTTATCGCCGTTGGTAGTGATGATGAAAAAAATATGGTCTCCTGCTTACTGGCTAAGCGCTTGGGGGCGGCTAACACCATTACCCGCGTTAACCGCTACGCTTACGCTCCCTTGGTTTCAGCTATTGGCTTAGAGTCACTAGTATCGGCTCGCGTAGCCGCAGTAT
>JAITJB010000328.1 GCA_031279155.1 Deltaproteobacteria bacterium
AGATGTTACTGGTCGAGGCGATGACCAAATCCACCCTCCCGGTCTTAAGGTCTTCATACATATTGGGGAGCTTATCGTAGAGCTTAACTTCAATACCCGGGAAATATTTGGCGATGTAGTTTTCATAGACGGTAGCCGCTTGAAGGCCAATGACCTTACCTTTGAGGCCTTCGAGGTTTGGTTTACCCTGGCTATCGAAGGGTTCGATATCAAAAAGAGCTTTTGTACCGAAGCGGGCCGTGTCGGCTCTGTAGGGAATGGTAAAATCGACTTGCTTGAGACGCTCTTCGTTAATGGAAAGAGTGTCAAATAAGACGTCAAATTGATGGGTATTTAAGGCCGGGATAGCGCTCTCAAAAGCGATGCAGACAAACTGAGGGACTTTCCCTAAGCGCTTGGCAACTTCCGTAGCCAGATCGATTTCAAAACCCACCAAGTTGCCTTGGGCGTCTTTGGAAGAGTAAGGAGCGTAATCGCAGTCGGTGCCGACCTTTAGCGTGTTGTCTTGAGCCAAGGCCACCGATGGTAGGGCCATTAAGCAGGCAAAAAGAAGAGGTACAAGTTTAAACATAACAGATCCTTTGAACGACCGCCCTTTGGCGGAATAAGGTTTAAGTGGGTAAACTTTTTTTTGACGGTGATATTAAGGGATTATAGAACGCTATCTAAAAACTGTCGACACCTTTGTGAGTCAGTGTTGTTGAAGACCTTGTCAGCCGGGCCGGATTCCTCAACTATTCCTTGATGGAGAAATACAACGTGACTTGAGACCTCCTTGGCAAAGCCGATCTCGTGGGTCACCAACAGCATCGATCTCTCTTCTTTAACTAAAAGGTGGATTATCTTTAAGACCTCGCCAACCAATTCGGGATCTAAGGCGCTGGTGGGTTCATCGAAGAGCAGTAACTTTGGCTCCATAGCTAATGCTCTGGCGATGGCGCACCTTTGCTGCTGACCGCCAGAGAGCATGGAGGGGTAGACATTGGCCTTATCTAAGATCCCAACTTTGTCGAGATAGTTTTTGGCCCGGTCATGGGCTTGGTTCTTTTTTAGGCCCAAAACTTTGATAGGGGCTAAAGCTACGTTTTCTAAGACGGTCAGCCGACTCCAGAGATTGAAGTTTTGGAAGACCATGCTGACTTGCTGGCGGATGGTTAAGAGCTTTTGGTGGATTTTAGTTTTGTCGGCTCCTTGACCAAAGACAAGCTCTTCCCCGGTGACCACAAGCCTTCCAGCGTCCGGGGTCTCTAAGAGGTTTAAGCAGCGAAGTAAAGTGCTTTTGCCTGAGCCAGAAGATCCGATGATGGTTACCACCTGCCGGCTGAGAGCGGTCAGATCGATTCCGCAGAGCACTTTAAGGCGCCCGAAGCTCTTGTATAGCCCTTGGGCCAATACTATCAGGTCATGATCCATTTTAAGCCCTGGTTAAAAGGCTAGAAGAACTTGCACTTTTGGCCAAAAAGTCGGAGAAGAGAGCTAGGCCTTTGGCCAAAACTTTGGCCTCGCAGGCGTAGCCTATGCGCAGCCAGCCCTCTAAGCCTAAGGCGCTGCCAGGGCAGAGCATAACTCCGGTTTGTTCGACAAGTTTTACGCACAGATCCCAAGAGGGCATATCTAAATCGTATTTTAGTAAAGCTGTCGTGCCCGAAATCGGCGGCGTCCAATGGATGAGAGGTTGATTATTTACCCATGAGGTTAAAAGATTACGGTTATTACGGGTAATAGCTTGGCTACGGGCCAGGACCTTATCGCGCGATTCTAAGGCTAAGGCAGCCAAGTAGTCATCGATCATACCGACGCTGATGGTATTGTAATCGCGGTGATTTACGACCTGCTCGATTAAGCCCGGCGCCCGGCTAGCCAGCCAGCCCAACCTTAGGCCGGCTAAGGAATAAACCTTAGACATGCTGCCAGTGCTGATGGCTTTGTCGTATAGATCAACTACGGAAACGGTAAAGCCGTCTCCGGCGCCGTCAAGACCTCGGTAAACCTCATCGCACAAAATGTATGCCCCGCAATCTGAGGCGATCCTTACAATCCGCTCTAACAATGGGCGGTCCATTAGGCTGCCAGCGGGGTTGTTGGGGTTATTGAGGGCTAAGAGTTTAGTGCCCGGGGTGAGTATTGACTCAAGCTCTTCGAGATCGGGTAGAAAATTATTTTCCGATGTCAGGTTAAGTAACCTCACTTCGGCCCCAAAGCACAACGGGATGGATCTGTGTTGTTGGTAAGTGGGGTGGACGGCTACGACAATGTCCCCTGGCTCAATTAGGGTTTCATAGACCAGGTGATTGGCGCCAATAGCTCCGTGGGTTATGAGAACGTGCTCGGTCTCAATGGTCTGGTAGAGTTTACTAACGGCCCCTCTTAGCCTTTTTGAGCCTAATATGTCGCCGTAGGTCAGCCTCATGTTCAAGAGATCATTTAGGATATTTTTTTGACCGCAGAGATCTAAGAGCTCTTCTAAGGTCAAGGAATCCACGCAGGTTTCGGCTAAGTTAAACTGGCACTTGGTCTCGTATAAGTCCATCCACCTTTCAACGCCAAATTTTTCAATCAACATGACTTTTTCCGGAGGCCGCCTGGTAAAGGGCATAGGCAATGGCTACATCTTCTAAGCCTAAGCCAACTGAGCGGAAAAAGATGGGCCGCTCTGAGTGGATAACGCTTACCTTACCGGCGCAGAGGGCCGGCAGATCGCCTTTAAGCGACTCCTCAGACCAGAGCCCGGCCTCACGAGCTATGACCATCTCGCCGGCGGTCATCGGCGTGGTCGGGGCGTAGTCGCAGTAAACCTCTAAGTCAGCTAAGCTCTTGGGGTCGATCTCATGAGCTTTGGGGGCGTTGGTGCTGATGGAGGTGATTAAGGCGCCATTTTTAACGTCTTTAACATCGATAACCGGAGTGCCTGAGCTAGTAGCCAGCATGACGACGTCGGCATTACCTACGGCCTGGCGGGCCTCAGAAGAAACCAAAACTTTAACGCCTTTGGGGGCAACGGCCTGAAAGTCTTTTAGCCTTTGGGGGCTGTCATTTAGTTTTGGGGAAAAGACGCGTATCTCCTGCCAGGCCCTGAGAGTAGCTACATGCTTAAGGTGAGCTAAAGCCAAGCGACCAGAACCTAAGACAGCTAAGATCTGGGAGTCTTTTTTGGCTAAGCGGTCGACGGCTAAGGCCGTGGTTCCGGCCGTCCTTTCGGAGGTCAAGCGGGCGCTATCGCATAGAAGGATTGGCTGCCCAGTCTTCATGGACATTAGAATCGTCCAGGCCGTGACCAAGGGCTTGGGGCCGTCGGTGATGTAAGGGGAGAGCTTGGCGCCAAAGACACCTAAGGTGGCCAGGACGCCTAGGTAGGTGATAAAATCACCTCGCCCACCCGGAAAAAGGGTTAAGGTCTGAGAGGGTTGGGTGGCTTCATTGTTATAGAGAGAGATAAAAGCTGTATTTAAAATATTTTTGATATCTACTTTTTTTAATTCAGCGTCTATATCACTATCGGTTAAGATTATTGGTAATTGAATCAAAATTATCCTCCAATCTTGATAACTGTCGTTGGGGGCGAAAATGGTGGGCGCCCATCTTAGCCATGGGGCGCCGGCCAATGGAAAAAAAATACTTATCAAAACTAACCAAGAACTCGCTCTTTGTCAAGGCCGATTTTAAAAGGCCGTATAAATTTGGTTATTGAGCCCGCTCCGATAGAGTATTATAGAGTATTAATGTTAGGCTAGTTTTGGTAGAATATTTATCGCGAGAGAGGGCTTCTAGGTTTGCTGCGGTCAACCGCCCCAAGACAAAAACCAGGGGATTATGCTGATGCTTTGCTTTTTTGAGGGGTAATAATAAGCCTTGACCCCTAGGGGAAAGTGGTATAATTGCCAAAAAGCCTGGCGGGTTTCCGTGGGAAATTTAGCCGTTGGCCCCTATCTTGGCTCTTAATTCTTGGCTCTTATTTTGGCCCATATGTGCGCCCCCTATCTTGGCCACTATGTCTGCCCCTATGTATGTAAGTACCTTCGGAGTTGCTTTGATCATCATGTGGCCTTAGGTATAGGTTTCAGCAAGTCTAGGTGTAGATACGATTGAAACATTTAGTGAAACATTTGAACCTGAGCGTCTTTAGAGCAAAATAAAATATGATGAAGGTTGTTAGAAATAAAAGAATAAAAAAATGTTTAAATAGTGCAACATACGCTAATGGGCTCGGCTATGGCTAACTTTTTTGGTCGCCTACCCCATGTCCAGAGCCGGGGTTGGCTTAGATTTTGAATAATTTTGATTAATTTTGAGGCCTTAAATGTCAACGGATAGCCAAAATCTGGTTATCAAAATTTCTTTCTAGACAGGCATCGACATGGTTGAAGCTAAATCTTCTGGTTCCGCTAAGTTGGCTGTGGTCGTCTTGGCCGCTGGCCAAGGCACGCGCATGAAATCCACTCTCCCTAAGGTCCTCCATCAAATCATGGGCAAACCTATGTTGGCTCATGTCCTAAACGCCGCCCGCTACCTTGAGCCTGACCCCCTGGTTGTCGTTACCGGCCATGAGGCCGCCAAAGTTGAGGCGGCTGTTGAGGAATTTTCTCCTCTCTTTGTCCATCAAGAGCAAAGGCTGGGAACCGGTCACGCCGTAGCCCAGGCTAAGAGCGTATTAGCTGAGCATTTAGGCCAGGTGGTCATTATCCCAGGCGACGTGCCGCTCATCTCGCCTCAGACCTTATTAGATTTTATCGATGCCCACCGCGCGCTTAGAGCCGATCTGAGCGCCTTAAGCGTTAGAGTGGAGTGGCCGAACGCTTATGGCCGCATTATTCGCGACCAAAGCGGCTGGCTTGAGCGCATAGTGGAGGCCAGAGACGCAACGGAAGCCGAGCTGGCCATAAACGAAGTCAATAGCGGCATCTACGCCTGCGACGCCCCTAAGCTCTTTGAGGCCATCTCGCGTTTAAATACCGATAACGATCAAAAGGAATACTACTTAACCGACGTAGCGGCCCTTTTTAGAGCTCAAGGCTGGTCGGCGGCGGCCATCGAGGCCCCCGATCCCACAGAACTTCAGGGGATAAACGACCGCCGGGAACTGGCTCTGGTCCAGTCTCTTCTTAGGGAGCGCATCAATCTAAGCTGGCTAATGGCTGGCGTCACCATGGAAGATCCAAGTACTGCCCATATTGAGGCCTCAGTTAGGCTTTCTAGCGATGTGACCTTAGGCCAGGGGGTAATTTTAAAGGGCTCAACTTCCATCGCTACGGGCGCGGTCATTGGTCCTTATTGCTGTTTGAAAGATACTATTGTTGGCGTAAACGCCCAGCTTGCCGCAAATCTGACGCTAAGTGGCGCTAATATCTGCGATAACGCTGAAGTTTGGTCCCAAAATAGCCCAGAAATAAGAGAAATCGCCAAAACAGCTAAAGCTGCGGAGGGCGAAGTTATTTCCGATACTACCGATATGGCCGAAAAAGCCTAGGCTTTAAGAGTGGTTAAAGTAAGGCCCCTAATGATTTTGAAGGGCGCTAATAAATGCTCTCAGATCTGAGAGCCATTTTAGGAGGTCGCTATTAAATTGATTTTTCGAAAAAAAAAGTTACAATAAGGCCGTTTGGCAATCTGGCCAAAATTGTTGGTTTATATAATGTCTATTTTTAACTGTCAAATAATTTCGTGTTCAAAGGCTTGACTATCGTTGGTCAAGTCCAATCGGTTTCCTAGGGGTCTTGTTCTCCTTAAGTCTCAAGCCCAACGGAACCTATAACTAAGAAGGTAACGTGGTAAAAACCCAAGATAAGCTATTGAATAAGCCCTTTTTCCTTAAGGAGATCAATGAACAACCCAAGGCTTTAGCCAACACTTTGGCTCAGTACTTGGCTCCCAATTTTCAGCTCAAGATGGCCAAACCGCCGCTTGACGATCAGACGATCAAAAAGATCAATAAAGCTTATATCACCGCCTGCGGCACAAGTTATCACGCCGCCCTTACGGCTCGCTATATCATAGAAGAATTGGCTCAGCTGCCTACCGTGGTGGAACCGGCCTCTGAATGCGGTCGCCACCAGCTTTTAGTTGATGAATCCACCTTAGCTGTGGCCGTATCCCAATCTGGCCGCAGCCGCGACACCTTAGCCGCCATGGAACTTGCTAAGCGCCGGGGTGCGGCAACGCTAGCACTAGTTAACGAAGCGCCTTCGCCATTATCTCGCTTAGCTTCTGGCTATTTGATGACCTTAGCCGGTAAAGTCGATACATTATCGTCAACCAAAGCCTTTACCTCGCAGACCTTGGTTTTAGGTCTCATGGGCCTAAGATTGGCTCAGAGTCGCGGTTTGATGCGGGAGAAATGGCGCGATGAGATCGAAAAAATAGGACGCCTGCCCGAGCTTGTACGGCACGCTTTAAGTTATGAAGATCAGGTAGTTGCCATTTCCGAAAGGCTCATGGGCTTTGAGCATGTATTTATATTAGCTAGCGGGCCGCTACTTCCCATGGCCTTTGAGGGGGCCTTAAAACTTAAGGAAGTGGGTAAAATCCACGCCGAAGGCTACATTACCGGAGAATTCGGGCACGGCCCCTTGGCCATGGTCGGACCAAGGACCCCGGTCATAATGATTTCCTTTGCCGACGACGGCGACCGCAGCTTGGATTTGGCCGCCGAGTTTAAAGATCGCGGGGCGCCGCTTTTTTTGATTTCAGAAGATGGTTTAAACCTTGATCACAACCTGGCTAGACACTCTGAGCTATTTTTACCCGTCCCGCAAGCGCCCTCGCGCATGCGGGCTGTTGTAACCATCATTCACCTGCAGCTCATGGCCTATCACTTAGGCCGGCTCAAGGGCCTAGACGTTGACAATACCGGCGGGCTTATCCGCTCGGCTATGGCCAATCACGTGGTGGCTCCTGAAAAGACCAATGGATTAGTGGAGCCTAGGCTAACTTCGGCTTAAAGCTCTGGCAAGTATTTAACTTTAAATATAGTAAATTTTTAGGCTGATTTTTAACAAAATAACACGTGCGTTTTGACTGAGGTAATTTATGAGGGTCCTTTCGGGTATCCAGCCATCGGGAAGCCTGCATATCGGCAACTTTTTTGGCATGATGAATTCCATGATCAAGTGGCAGAACAAAAGCGATCTATTTTGCTTTATTGTTAATCTCCACGCTTTAACTACCGTCACCGACGGCGCGGTCTTAGCCCGCAATACTTTGGAGGCGGCCACAGACTTTTTGGCCCTAGGCTTAGACCCTTCGCGCAGCTATTTTTGGGTCCAAGGCGATGTGCCTGAGCACACCGAACTGACCTGGATCCTCCACAACCATACATCCATGGGGCTTTTGGAGCGAAGTCACTCTTATAAAGATAAGATTTCGCATAACCTAACCCCTAATCATGGTTTGTTTGCCTATCCGGTCTTAATGGCCGCTGACATCCTCCTCTACCAGGCCAACTTGGTGCCGGTGGGGAAAGATCAAAAGCAGCACCTAGAAATCGCTCGCGACATAGCCGGGGCCTTTAACTATATTTACGGGCCGACCTTTGTGCTGCCCGAAGCCTCCATTGACGAGGATCTGGCCACTATCCCGGGCCTTGACGGCCAGAAGATGAGTAAGAGTTACGGTAACGCCATTGACATCTTTTTATCCAAAGACGAGCTCAAGCGGCGGGTCATGTCCATTGTGACCGACGCTAGAGGCGTTAATGAAATAAAAGATCCCGATAACTGCAATCTTTTTGGTATTTACCGCCTCTTTATCGATCAAGAGGCCCAAGATAAACTGCGGGATCGCTATTTGACGCCTGGCCTTAAGTACTCTGACGTCAAAAAGGAGTTGGTGGAGATAATCTGGGAATACTTTGCCCCGTACCGGGAAAAAAGGGAGAGGTTAGTCAATAGGCCTGATGACGTCAAAGACATCCTCAAAGCCGGGGCCCTAAAGGCTCGGGCCGTGGCCGGGCAGACTATGGAGCTAGTCAGAGACACCGTCGGCCTTAATTACTAACCCCATAAGAGCAATCGCGAAAACCCGCTGCCGAAAATGGACGCGCTCAAACGCGAATGGGCGGCGCTCGAAGCGGAGAAACGCAAACTCTATCCCGAATACCGCACTGCCCGCGACGAGATGAAAGAACTCTACGCGGCGAAGTACAACGCGGAAAAAATCCTCGGATACACGCCGCCGACGCCTTTCGGCGGCAGATGCCTCCAATACTCGGCCACGGCGATTCCCGCCTTGTCCATTTCAAGCAGTTCTATCTTTTCGCGGTTGGCCGTCGCGCAGAGGATGATCCCAATCGGCGCTTCCTCGCCCGGCTGACGCTCGTACGGGCCAGCCACTTTAAGTATAGAAGCATTTGCCCCATATAAGCGGCTTTGAAGCAGCCTATTTTTAGTTCAATGGCGACGAGCCGTTTCAATATGCGGTGGTAGAACAATAAGTCCAAAACCATGTCCTCGCTGTCAACAATCATGCGTTTCTGCCGTTCCACCAATGAGAAGCCGTGGCCGAACTCTAAGATGAACGACTCAATGTCCGCGAGGATGGCTTTTTCCAAATCGGCTTCGAGGTAATTCTCTTTCAGCCCGAACGTATCCAAAAGATATGGATCCTTAAAAACATTGAACGGCACAGCCGATTACCCTGTCAGTTCAATATTGGAAATCTCGCGGCGCTCATACGCTTTTCGCGAAATCTGGCGGCGCAGTTCTTTTGTGGCATAGTTGTGCATGGCTGCGTTATTGGCGTAAAACAGCCGCGCCTCGTCTGATTTCAATGGTAACAGCTCTATGAAATGCGACCAGCTCAATTTTGCCGCCAGCGGCGGTAAAATTGCCGCATCGCAAAATCGCTCGGCGAACAGCATCATTTGGTACAAATTTTTCGCATTGAAATTGTTTCCATATTTCAACACTAATTTTGCCGCCAGTGACGGCAAAATCTTCTCTCCGTAATCGGCACGTTTGTTGCCAAGCACGACGGAGTTGATGTACTCGCCGATTTCCCAGAACATCATTGTGTTCTCGGTATTGACGCGAGCATAGGTACGATTTTTGCGGCTTTCAATAATCGCCGCCACGCGTCCACACAGACAACGGCGGAAGGGATGCTTCGCGTCTTGACCGGGATCGGGGTTCCGCGTGAGACGATACGTGAGATGGCGGAAAGCGAGACCCCGAAAAATCTGATCAGGCTGCTCCGAAGGGAGAAAGAGGAACTGGCCGGCGAGATCCGCTTTCTGCGGGAAGCCCATTTGATCATCGCAACATTGCTTGGTTTCATCGTCGAGGGGTTACACGCGGACGAAGCGGAGATATTCGTGCGAGAAAGCCCCGAAAAGCAAATCGTGTTGGGCGAGGCCAACGAAT
>JAITJB010000021.1 GCA_031279155.1 Deltaproteobacteria bacterium
AAAAAAATATTCTCCAGGCCAAAAAATTTTCCCGTTCCCTCCGGCCATAAGACTTCAGTCTTGTCAGTAATTTAGTCTAAGCTTGAATAGAGCTCTTTTTTGATGGATAATAACTATGTTAACAATTGTCTTTTAGCCCTTGGGTCACCAAAGGTTATTGACCTTAGGTTCCCCAAAAAGACTAATATTTTGTAACCCTAAACTTGGGAGGGACAATGCCGTTAATCGGAAGCTTCACCCCACCTGGCGATAAATCTATCAGCCACCGCTTGATCCTCATGTCCATTTTGGCTGAGGGCGAAATGCTAATTTCTGGTCTATCGAACTGCGAAGACGTCAAGTCCTCTTTGGGGGCCTTCAGAACCCTAGGTGGACTTACGTCCCTACAGGTCGACGGCCTAGTGATCAAAGGTCTTAATAGAGAAGTCAGAACTAACGAGCAGATAGATATTGATTGCGGTAACTCTGGCACCACCATGCGCCTTTTAACCGGCATCCTAGCCGGTCTTTCAGGTAGCTTTCGCTTAGATGGCGACCGCCAGCTAAGAGCTAGGCCCATGCAGCGCGTGGCCGATCCCTTAATTCAAATGGGCGCCAAAGTTGAAACCGATAACGGTCGCCCGCCGGTTACCATTTTTGGCTCTAAGCTTTCGGGCGTAACTTGCCGCATTAATGACGCCAGCGCCCAGCTTAAAAGCGCTGTCTTGTTGGCTGGACTATCGGCCTCCTCGCCTACGACCATAGTGTTATCTTCTTCTAGCCGCGACCACACCGAGCGCCTGATACGCTATTGGGGCGGCAGACTAGCCAGCGACGGCTTAACTCTAACCGTCCAGCCCGGCTTACTAAAACTTCCCAGGCGTTTTTTAACGCCCGGCGATCCCTCTTCGGCGGCCTTTTTCTTAGTGGCCGCTTCCATTATTAGCGGTAGCCGGGTTACGGCCAAAAACCTCTTGTTATCCCACGGGCGGACCGGCTTTTTAAGGGTCTTAGATCGCATGGGCGCTAAAGTCAGCTTGACCATGGAGAGCGACACCCCCGAGCCCACGGGCGAGGTAACCGTAACCTATAATGGCCCCCTTCACGCCACAGAAATTCAGCCCGATGAGGTTCCCTCTCTTATCGATGAGATCCCCATCTTAGCCTTAGCCGCCACCTTAGCCGAAGGGGTGACCATCTTCCGAAAGGTCGACGAACTTAGGCTTAAGGAAACCGACCGCCTCATGAGCATTCGCCACCAGTTGGGGGCCATGGGGGCCAGGGTCCGCATCGAGGGCGACGATCTCTTAGTTGAAGGCCCAACCTCATTTATCCTGCCTACGCAGTTAGATTCTGGCCACGACCATAGATTGGCTATGACCTTGGTCATGGCCTTAAAAGCCGCCAACGCCAAGGTCCCCATCGCCGGCTTAGAATCGATCCCCATCTCGTACCCGGATTTTCAAAATCATCTGGACTCCCTATGGTCCCACTAGGGCCTCAAAAAGCGCCGCCTTACAACTTAGGGCTCTTAGGCGGCCCAAAAGTCTTTATCTCGCCCTCGCCTTCGATGCATCAAGCCGCCTTAGCTAAGGCCGGCCTAATAGGCTTCTATACTCCCTTTGATTTAACAAACGGCGATCTTAAAGCCTCCCTTTCTAGCCTTTGGCAATTAGGCTTTCAGGGCTTAAACGTCACCGTGCCCTTAAAGCTTTTGGTCATCCCCCACTTAAATTCTCTTTCCCCCCAAGCCTTAGCCATTGGGGCAGTTAATACCTTAGTTGCTACGGAAAATGGCTACCAAGGTCACAATACCGACGCCACTGGTTTTGCCGACGCCTATTTGACCCATAGCGGCCCCAAAGCTCTTCTTCTCGGAACTGGCGGAGCGGCCAGAGCCATTGCCAGCGCTTTTAGTCAAAAGTTTAGCGCCTCATTTATTTGCGGCCGCGATTTTGATAAGACTATCAGTGTAGCGGGGCATTTTAATTTAGAACCCCTCAAATGGTCACAATTATCATCTAGCGGCCCTTGGGACTTAATCGTTAACGCTACCTCATCGTCTACCCCCACCGAGCTTGGTCCCGATAAGCCTTTGGTTAACGCGGTCAAGGGCGGCTTAGTAGTCGATATCAATTACGGTCGCCACCCCAACTACTTTGAAAATCTGGCCGCCGGCTGCGGGGCCTCATTTTCTGATGGCCTCCCCATGCTAGCCGCCCAAGCCAGAAGATCTTTTTCTCTCTGGACCAACGTTGACCCTGGCCTAGAAGTCTTCTTAAGCGCCCTATCGAAAGATAACTAATGGACGATCACAAACATTTTTCAGAAAGCATGAATCGCCCGTTTGGCGGCCCGATTAGAGCTTACGCCGAAAGACACGTATTTTTAACCGGCTTTATGGGCGCCGGTAAAACTAGCATTGGACGCTTAGTGGCCAATAAATTGGGGCGACAATTTGTCGATATGGACGAGGATCTCGAAAAAAGGCATCGAAAGACTATCGCTGAGATCTTTAAAACCAAGGGCGAGGAATTCTTTCGCCAAGCTGAGGCGGCTCTTCTTAAAGATCTTGTCAACCACGATCGTCCATTAGTTGTGGCAACCGGCGGCG
>JAITJB010000122.1 GCA_031279155.1 Deltaproteobacteria bacterium
GTATGGTTATTGGGCTGTTAGCGCCATCACGCGTCCTAAATCTTAGCTGTCCTAAATCTCGGCCAGGTGTCCCGACGTTTTTCGTTATGGCCTTAGTTGGCGCACCAAAAGCATCAAGATGTCGCCTCGAGGGGTATCTTATCTCGTTTCCAGCTTTCCAAAAATTAGCCGCTACGATAGCGCCCAGGGCCAAATCGATTTCGTTATCCTTTTGGCCGATTTTTGGTTTTGGGTTGCTCGGCTTTTTGATTGCTCGGCCTTTGTTGCTCGCCACCCCATGTTACCGTGAGGCAGTTTTTCTGGCTATATGTTCCTTAGGCCAGCTAAACAGTATACGTAGGCCTCCTTTTAATTCGAATAGGCCTTAGGAAAACGCTTTGATCTTTGGTTTATCTGGAAAAAGAATCGAGATTGACTAAAAAAAACAGCCACTGACTAAAAAAAGTCTAGGTTTACCTGTACCAAAGCTATTAACTTTTATCCACGCTAGCAATCAAGCTTGAAAAAGTGGTAGGGTTGAAACTTACGCACTACTTTTGTTAACAATCTATTTTTATGTTTTTTTTCTTTTCTTGGGCGTAATCCAGACGTCCGCATGTAAAATCCAAACATTTTTTTGAAAAAGCTCTTTACAAAATCCAACGTTTAGGTTAAAGTCAATCCTCGACGCTCAAAAAAAAATCCCCTAAGGAATCCAAGCCTTGACCTACTCAAAACGAGAGAAAAATTTTTACAGCCTTTTGTCCACAATTAACTAGTGTAAAACTTGACAAGTTTAACCCATATAACTTATAGTTTAGGAACTCTGAAAAGTTCCCAAGCCAGAGCTTTCGGAGAAACACTAAAAGCTCTGGCTTGGAGCCAAAAAACTGAAACCGAAAATCAGCCTTCGGGTCATACAAATCTAAACCTCTTCCTAAACCCTGCCGCCCTTTTTCTAAAGCCCCTTATTTTGGGGCCATATCACAACCGCCCTTATCTAAGAGGGCCAAACCAAATTAGGTGAGAGAATGGTTTTTGACACACTCCACCTGGCCATCATCGTATTTTTGGCAGCTGCCGCCATATTTGCGGTTTCACCACTTTTGATCGCTGCCCTAATTGCTCCACGCAATCGCGGCGGTGATTACCGGATGCCTTTTGAATGCGGTATCAGACCCTTGGGCCGGGCCTGGGATCACCATGGTTTTAATTACCATATCTACGCTTTGATCTTCTTGGCCTTCGACGTTGATATCCTCTACCTCTATCCCGTCGGCGTGGCCTATCGCAGCTTAACTGGCTGGCTGCCGCTTTGGGAGCTGAGCTTCTTTCTTTTCTTCGTGCTCTTAGCCGTAGTATATTTTCAAGCCAAAGGGGTATTCCAATGGACGCGCCGGATAGAGATGTAAAACCGCTCCCTCGGGCCCAATCGGAGGTACGGCCGCCGCTTATCAACCTTAAGCCCTTAAACTGGTTTTTCGATATCAACCGGGCCATGAGCCTGTGGCCAGTGACCTTTGGCTTAGCTTGTTGCGCTATCGAGATGATGTCCGTCAGTATGTCGCGCTTTGATATCGCCCGCTTTGGGGCTGAGGTCTTCAGGCCTTCGGTGCGCCAGGCTGACCTAATGATGGTTACAGGTACCGTCAACAAAAAAATGGCTCCAGCCCTCGTCCGCCTCTACGAGCAGATGCCGGCGCCCAAGTTCGTCATGGCCTGCGGCAACTGCGCCATCAGCGGCGGCCCCTTTAAGTTTGAGGGGCAATACAATGTCGTTGAGGGCGTTGACCAGTTGGTGCCGGTGGATATCTACGTTCCGGGCTGTCCACCGAGACCAGAGGCCATTTTGGAAGGCGTCTTTGCCATCCAAGAAAAAATTACTGGACGCCGCTGGTGGCCTCTTCCCGAAGAGCTGCCGCCTGATCCCGCGCCCAAAAGTAAGAAATAACCTTAAACCTTAACCTTACCCGCGCCCAATTGCCAGGCGTTTGAGTGGAGCCCCTGATGCCCAGTTTAGACGATCGGATCGCTCGATTTAAAGAAATCGGTGTGCTGGCTATCTCCCGCCACGATTTCTCCAAAGAGGGTCTGGTCCTGTCAGCTGTCGTCGCGACGTATAATTTATTAGACATAGCCAAAGAACTCTTCAACGATGGCTTCACCCTTTTGGATGTTTCCACCTTAGAAGCTGCCGAAGGTTTTCTAGTTACCTACCATTTTGACAATATGTCAGCGCCTTGCCGCATCGCCATAAGGGTCCTGGCCCCAACCGATAAGCCTACAGTCCCAAGCTTGTACCCCATCTTCCAGGGCGCTGAATGGCACGAGCGAGAGAGCTTTGACTTTTTTGGCGTGCGCTTTATTGGTAACCCTAACCTTGTGCCGTTGTTACTACCTGACGATTTTTCAGGGCCGCCGCCTCTGAGAAAATCTTCGGAAAATGTAGCCCCACTCTCAGCTTTAGGGCTTTTCGGAACCGTAGAAACAGCTGTACCTTCTTGGGAGAACATCATCGCCCCCAAGACTAAAGACGCTTAACCAAGACGCCTTACCAAAATGCTTAACAAAGCTGCTTAACCAAGCCGCTTAACAAAGACTCTTAACCAACGGGAGCCTCTATGGACCGGTTGAATTTCATAAACCCCTTCGGCGTGCGCTACCAACCCGACATGGTATCTGGCGATTTTTACACCAAAAACTTCGCCAAAGGCGCCGCTGAAAATACCATCATCTTAAACCTAGGCCCCCAGCATCCTTCTACCCACGGGGTTTTAAGGGTCATCGTCGAGCTTGACGGGGAATACGTCATTAGAGCCGAACCGGTTTTAGGCTACCTCCACCGCATGCATGACAAGATGGGCGAGGTTAAGACGCCTTGGCAGTTTCTTCCCAACATGGGCCGGGTCGATTACCTCCACCCCATTGCCTGGAATTGGGCCCACGTGGGGGCGGTGGAAATGCTGGCCGGCATTAGCGTGCCTGAGCGAGCCGAATACCTAAGGGTTATCAGCTGCGAACTTAACCGCATCTCCTCACACCTGGTCTGGTGGGGAGCCTTTGTCATGGATTTAGGCGGGGTAACCCCCATCCTCTACGCCTTTGAGGAACGCGAAAAAATAAACGATATCCTTCAGATTGTAACTGGATCGCGGCTCACTATGAGCTACTTTCGGTTTGGCGGGGTCTGCGCCGATGCCGACGATAGGTTCCTTAAGCTTATCGAACAGTTCATCCCCTATCTGCGCAAGCGCCTTAAAATGTACAAGGCCTTAGTTACCGATAACGTCATCTTAAGAAGGCGCCTGGAAAATGTCGGCCCCATGGGTCTTGATATCTGCCAGCGCTATGGGGCCACCGGCCCAATCTTAAGGGCGGCGGGACTAGCCAAAGATACAAGGCGCGATATCCCCTACGGCGTTTACTCAAAATTTGCCTTTCCCATCCCCTCTGGTCCAACAGACGACTGTTACGGTCGCTATCTGGTGCGCCTCCGCGAGATTGAAACGAGCTTACTGATAATAGAACAGGCTATAAGCTCCCTACCTGACGGACCGATTGTGATCCCCAAAGCCCCCAAGCCCACCTTTAAGCTGCCGGCTGGCGAGAGCTATTTCGCCGTTGAGGGCGCAAGGGGCCAGGTGGCCGTCCACTTAGTCAGCGACGGGGGTAAAACCCCTTACCGCGTTAAACTGCGGGCCCCAGGCTTCAGTAACCTCTCGCTCTTCGCTGAGGCGGCTCGGGGAACGCTTTTAGCCGATGCCATTGCCATTTTGGGAAGCCTAGATCTAGTCATTCCCGAGGTCGACCGCTAAGACGGGTCGATATTAACCTAACCCGGGGCAGGGATATGGAACTTTCTATAGCCAGTTTCGTTCAGATATTTGTAGCCGTTCTTTTGATCATAGGTTTAATGGTTGGTAACGCCGTGGTCATGGTCTATTTTGAGCGCAAGGGCGCAGGCTTTATCCAGCGCCGGCCAGGGCCCTACGAAGTCGGTCCTTGGGGCACCATCCAAGCTGTTTGCGACTCGATGAAACTCTTAGGTAAGCAGATTTTCGTCCCCGGTAACGTCGATTGGATACTCTACTTTGCCGCGCCAATTTTGGCCTTTTTCCCGGTCCTTTTACTTTTCTTACCCATCCCCTTTGGGCCGTATTTAACCGGCTTAAAAGTCGATGACGGCATCCTCTTAATCTTAGCTTTTGCCGGTTTTGGGGTCATAAGTAACATCTTAGCGGGTTGGGCCTCCAACAATAAGTTTGGCCTCTTGGGGGCCGCTAGAGCCGTATCTCAGTCGATTGCCTACGAGATACCTATGATATTGGCCCTTCTGGCCGTGGTCTTTCTATCGGGCTCGCTAAATCTCTCTGAGATCGTTGAAAACCAAGGCTCTTGGCCCTGGCAGTGGAATATTTTCGTTCAGCCGCTGGCATTTTTTATCTATCTGGTCAGCATGGTCGGGGAAACTAACCGGGCTCCATTCGATCTGCCGGAAGCTGAAAGCGAGCTTACAGCCGGCTTCCACACCGAATACTCGTGCATGGGTTTTGCGCTATTTTTCCTATCAGAGTATGCCAACATGCTCTTGGTCTCCTTTGTCTGCGCCACCTTCTTCTTAGGCGGCTGGCGGGGACCATTTCTAGACGGCTTTTGGTGGACCTTTATTAAGGCTTACGTCTTAATGCTCTTTATCGTTTGGATTCGCTGGACCTTTCCTAGAGTCCGCTTCGATCAGCTTTTAAATCTAAACTGGCGCTGGCTTTTGCCCCTGGCCATTATTAACCTTTGGATCACAGCTGTGGCCATAAAATTTTTCGATTAAAGTTTTTCGATTAAAGTTTCTGGCCTAAAATTTCTCGCCTAAAATTTTTCGGATAAAATTTCTTACTTTTTAATATTACGGATCCAAAATGCTCAAAGCTATCATCGACAACATTAAAGGCCTTTACAGTTTATTGGTGGGCCTATCGATTACCGGGCGGTTTTTATTAAGCCCCCGGCAAACTGTCCACTATCCTAGAAAGGTCATAGAACCGGAAAACATGGCCTCCTATCGCGGGCCGCTAGAATTAGTCCCCGGCGACCCTGACCCGGCTCAGAGCCGCTGCATAAGTTGCCAGATGTGCGTTCGGGCCTGCCCTGGCCACTGCTTAACGGTAACAAAGGGAGCTAGCGGTAAATCCCCGGAGGTCTGGCTCTACGATTTTACCCTCTGCTGCTTGTGCGCGGCCTGCGTTGAGTCCTGCCCAACAGGGGCCATCAGGTTTTCCCACAAGGTCTACCTGGTAGCTGACAGTCGCGAGGCGCTCCACCTAGATCTTTTAGGCCAGCTTAAATCTTCGGCCAAACAAACCTCATAAAGGAACGGGCATGGATAGAATAATCTCACAAATCCTTTCGGCCATCCGCGCCCCCTTAGACGCCCTTGAGACTATGCTCGCGGCCTGGCTGCCCGGTCAAGAGATTGCCGCCTTGGTGGCTTACGCTCTATACGTCATTTTAATCATCGCGGGCGGACTAATAGCCATTGGCTCAAGAAATTTAGTTAGGGCCATGATGGGCTTAATACTTACGTTTTTGGGCGTAGCCGGGCTATATCTCCTTTTGGCCAGCCCATTTTTGGCCTTCATGCAGCTTTTAATTTACATCGGAGCCGTGGGGGTGCTGGTCTTCTTCGCCATCATGCTAACTAAAAACACATCCTTTGGCGAGGAAGCAAGTTTTCCTAAGCTCCCTAACATTATTTTGGGTTTCTTAGCCGGCCTAGCTCCCTTAGCCGTCTTAGGGCCCATAATGATTATAGCTGCCCCCAAAATTGGCGAAAGAACTTATCAGGCCACCGACACAGCTGAACTTGGCCGGGGCCTAATAACCTTTGATTTGGTGCCCTTTGAGCTGATATCAATCATTCTTCTGGTGGCCATGGCCGGGGCCGTCTTTCTAGCCTGGCGCCGCCCAGAAGCCAGGAGCCGCCGATGACCCCGTTAACCCTTTTTTGGCTGGCCTCTTTACTCCTTTTGTCTATCGGCATAGTGGGCCTGATAACCAGGCGGACTTTGGTGGGCATGCTGATAGGAGTAGAAATCATGCTTAATGGCGCCGGCCTTGCCATCGCCGCCGCCGCCAAGTGCACGGGCTTTTCTGAGGTCCACGGCCAACTAGCTACCCTCTTCGTCATGGGCTTGGCCGCCGCCGAAGCTACGCTAGTACTAGCCATGATCTTAGTTGTTCAGCGCCGTTTCGGTAAGGTTACGGTACGCGATATCTCAGTTATTAAATCTCGGACGGAGGCTTAGCCCATGGGCCAGATGATCTTACTCCCTCGTCCTTTTGGACAACTTTCGCCATGTGGGGGTGATTTACTATGACCGTCATCGATAGCGGCAAAGTACTCTGGCCGTTGGTCGTAACCTTCCTGGCCCCCTTAGCCGTGTTGGTAACTGGACGCAACCAAAACCTCAGGGAATCAGTCTCCTTTGTGGCGGCTACCATTACCTCGGTTGTCATACTAAGTTTCGCCCCGGCTGTCCTTCAGGGAATTATTTTTCGCTATGAGTTGTTTCACATTTTGCCTGGCTTAACGGTCTCCTTTGCCGTTGACGGCCTAGGCTTTATATTTGCCTTTATCGCGCCCTTTTTGTGGTTTTTTGCTACTAGCTACAACATCGGCTACATGCGTAACCTTAAAGAGCACGCTCAGACCAGGTATTATTTTTGCTTTGCCGTAGCCATCTTCGGGGCTGTGGGCGTGGCCTTAGCCGCCAACGTCTTTACCTTGTACTTATTTTACGAAATTATCTCCATCTTTACCTATCCTCTTGTGGCCCATCACCAAGACGAAGAAGGCTTTGAGGGGGCCAAAAAATATCTAGTCTACTTAATGGGGACCTCGAAACTCTTTTTACTGCCGGCCATGATTTTGACCTATGTCTTGGCCGGAACTCTAGACTTCCCCTTAGGCGATGTGACAGGCGGGATATTTTCCGAGGCCGTTAGAGAGGCCCATCCCAACTTGGTGCGGCTAACTTACGTCCTCTTTATCGCCGGTCTAGCCAAAGCCGCCTTAATGCCCTTCCATAACTGGCTGCCCTCGGCCATGGTCGCCCCAACCCCGGTATCGGCTCTCCTCCACGCTGTGGCCGTGGTCAAAGCCGGCGTTTTTTCGGTCAGCCGGATAATCCTCTCTGGCTTTGGCCTTGAGACCATGAATTCCTTGGGTCTGGCTCTGCCCACAGCTTATGTGGCCGCCTTTACCATCGTGGTCGCCTCCTTAATCGCCTTAACTAAGGACGACATAAAGGCCAGGCTAGCTTATTCTACAGTTAGCCAGCTATCATACGTGGTCATTGGCGTGGCCTTAGCTGTCCCGGCTTCGGTCCAAGGGGGCTTACTCCACATCGGGCACCACGCCTTTTCCAAGATAACCCTCTTTTTTGGGGCCGGGGCCATCTACGTGGCCAGCCATTTAAAATCCATCAAGATGATGAATGGCCTTGGCCGGCGCATGCCTTGGACCTTCGGGGCCTTTGGCATCGCCAGCTTATCGATGATCGGCATGCCGCCGGTTTGCGGCTTTGTCTCCAAATGGTATTTAGTTAACGGGGTCTTAGATCAGGGCCAGCTCATCTTACTTATCGCCTTACTCCTTTCAACCATCTTAAACGCTGGCTACTTCGTACCCATATTTTACCGAGCATTCTTTCTTGCTCCCGACCAAGGCACAGACCTTAGCCACTACCGCGAGGCGCCGGCCACCATGGTCGTCCCCTTGGTCTTTACCAGCTTAGTTTCAGTTGCCCTAGGATTTTTCCCGGGAATTTTTCAGTCCTTCATCAAGGTTTTCGGCAGCTTTTAGCCGCCTAATTACTTTTAAGAGATTTGACTATGAGTCATGAGCCTAAATCTAACTTATACGACCCTCAAACGGCCAAGGCCCCCTCTTGGACCGATGGCGAAGCCAAGGGAGGACCCGGTAGTACGCCGGGCGGCCCGCCATGGAGCCCGCCAGTCCCTCAGGGTTTTTTGGGACGCTTCTTAGAAAGCCAAGCTTCGGGTAATGGGCCAAAAGTCTGGCGGCTAATCTTCTTTATGGCCTTAGCTTTAGTGGTCATCTTGAGCCTTATGGTCCCCAATCATCATCCCCACTTCGTCTACGACGCCAAACCTTTTTTCTGGCCAGCCTTCGGCCTGGTGGCTGGCTTGGTGTTAGTATTCTTAGTTAAAAAAGTCATCCAGCCGATCATCAAAAAACCTGAGGACTACTATGGCGACCTCTGAGTTTTTCCACCCCTCCCTGGCCTTTCTGATGATGGCCGTGGTCTTGCCTTTTTTGCCGGGTAACCGGCGCTGGAAGTGGTTACTACTACTTCCTCCATTGGCAGCCATTTACGCGGCCTTCCATAACCAGCCAGGTGATTACTTTACCTTAAACTGGCTCGGACTAACTCTGCGCTTGGGGCACGTTGACGCCTTATCGCAAGTTTTTGCCCAGGTCTTTGCCGTCATGAGCTTAGCCGGCATTTTGTACTCTCTCCACGTAAGCGATAAGGGGCAACACTTAGCCGCCTTACTGTACGTGACCGGGGGTTTTGGCTGTTTATTAGCCGGCGATTTGGTGACTCTGTTCGTCTTTTGGGAGCTCATGAGCATCGGGTCGACCTTTTTGGTTATGCTCAACCGCACCCGAGAATCGGTCTTGGCCGCCTTTAGGTATTTTCTCTACCATACTTTCGGCGGCTTACTACTGTTGGCTGGAATCTTGCTTCGCTACCATCTTACGGGATCTTTAGATTTTGGGGCGATTGCCCAAGATACAGCCACAACAGCCGATTACTTAATCTTAGCCGGTTTTTGCGTTAACGCCGCTGTCGTTCCCCTCCACGCCTGGCTCCCCGACGCCTATCCTCGCGGTACCGTTACCGGCGCCGTTTTTATGTGCGCGTATACGACTAAAACCGCTGTCTACGTTTTAGCCCGGGCCTTCCCCGGTTGGGACATCTTAGCCATAGCCGGGACCATCATGGCCGTCTACGGCGTCATCTTTGCTTCTATGGAGAACAACGCCCGGCGCATTCTCTCCTACCACATCGTCTCCCAGGTCGGCTACATGGTGGCCGGCATCGGCGTGGGGACGGCCATGACCATCAATGGGGCCAGCGCCCATGCCTACGCCCACATCCTCTATAAGGGCTTGTTATTTATGGGCGTGGGAGCGGTACTCTATTCTGCCGGCACCCAAAAGCTAGACGAGTTAGGGGGTCTGGCTTCTAGACTTCCCTGGGTCATGGTCTTCTACATGGTCGCCGCCCTTTCGATCTCCGGCATGCCGCTGTTTAACGGCTTTGTCTCCAAAACCATGACTATCGCCGGGGCTGCCGAAGCCCACCGGACCTTTGTGGCCTTAGGCTTAGAACTTGCCGCTGTCGGTACGTTTATTTCCGTTGGATTAAAGCTACCCTACTTCGCCTTTTGGGGCGGCAAAAAGCCCGACTATCAAAGGCCCCTTAAGCCCATCCCGGCTAACATGTATGTGGGCATGGCTTTCTTGGCCGCCTTATGCTTAGCCCAGGGCTTATACCCCCATATGCTCTACCAATACCTACCCAACCCTGAGGTAGCTTTTGAGTACCATCCCTGGACGCAGTGGAACGTCCTTCAGGCCTTGATGCTCCTTGGCTTTTCCGGTTTAGCCTTTTACATAATGCGCCACGTCATCGAACCTCACAAGGCCTTAAACTTAGATTTTGATTGGTTCTATAGGCTAATTGGTCGAGGGGTCTTGTTTTTGATATGTAGTCCCATAGCCATTATCGACGCCATCTGGACTAATGTCTGGAAGAAGGTTGCCCTAAGATTACTCATGCTCATAGCCGGGATTTCATCATGGTTTGACAAGTGGATCATCGATACCGTAGTTGATGGTTCAGCCCACTCAGTTAAGGCCATAGGCCAGGCGGCTTCTGTGGTTCAAAATGGCCGTTTGCAGTATTACTTAGCTTTAGCCGTGGTTCTGGCTCTGGTCATCTTTGCCGTCATCTGGTATGGCTTTTAATTTTCACGGATTTGCGATTGGCCTCGATTTATGATTCTCACGCTTTTTAGGCTACTTATTGGCCGCCAACTTTAAAACGCGGATGCTATAAAATGTTTCCAAACAGTTCTTATCCGACTTTGACGGTCCTGACCTTCTTTCCGCTGGTTGCCGCCTTAATCTTGGCGGTGGTCAAAAGCGACCGAAACGTTAGGATTGTAACCTTAGTAGCCTCGCTAGTGGAACTGGCTTTAGCCTGGCCCCTCTTGGCTTTCCAAGGGCGCGTGGGCTTTCAGTTTGAAGAGCTCATAGCTTGGGCGCCCCATTGGGGCTTAAATTACCATCTCGGGGTGGACGGCCTATCTATCTTAATGATCTGGCTGAGCGTCTTTACTTTGCCTATGTGCGTTCTGTGCTCTTGGACTTACATTGGCCGCAGGGTCAAAGAATTTCACGTCTGCCTTCTTTTAATGACCACGGCCTGCGTGGGAGTCTTCTCAGCTTTGGACACGGTCTTATTCTACGTCTTTTGGGAAGCCCTCCTGATACCAATGTATTTAATGATCGCCATATGGGGATCCGATGAGCGCCGCTATGCTTCCATAAAGTTTTTTCTCTATACCTTAGCCGGATCAACGCTTCTGTTGGTGGCTATCGTGGCTCTAAGGGTTGTAGGCGGGACCTTTTCTATCCCCGAACTTATGGGCATGAACTTTAACTACGACTTTCAGTATTGGATCTTCTTGGCCTTCTTTATCGCCTTTGCCATTAAGGTCCCGATGTTTCCCTTCCACACTTGGCTGCCGGCAGCTCACGTCCAGGCCCCGTCGGCCGGATCGGTAATTCTAGCCGCCGTTCTTTTAAAAATGGGGACCTACGGCTTTCTGAGGTTTTCTCTCCCCATGGCCCCGGCGGCTTCGGTCTACTTTGCCCCCATGATGATCGCCATTTCCATCGCCTCCATCTTATACGGCGGGGCCGTGGCCTTAGGGCAAAAGGACATTAAAAAGCTCATAGCTTATTCCTCCGTTGCCCACATGGGCTTTGTGACCTTGGGTATTTTCCTCTTTAGCGCCGTTGGCATTAACGGGGCCATCTTCCAGATGCTCAATCACGGCATCATCACCGGGGCCCTCTTTATGATGATCGGCGCGGTTTACGAAAGAAGTCATAGCCGCGAGATAGCCCGTAACCTTGGCTTGGGTAAATACCTACCAGCCTTTATGTTCTTTTGGGGGCTCTTTGGTTTAGCTTCCTTTGGCTTTCCAGGAACCAACGGCTTTGTCGGAGAATTCATGGTCATCTTGGCCGCCTTCCAGGAGGGGACAATCTTAGGCTTACTGGTCATACCCGGGGCCTTGTTGTCGGCGGCTTACATCCTTAAAGTTACCCTTAAAATGGCTTGGGGCCAGCCGGCCTCGCCAAAGGGCGGCGGCTGGCTAGATCTTAAGAAAAAAGAGTGGGCTTATTTGGTCATCCCGGCAGTTCTGGTTATCTGGCTGGGCCTAGCTCCGGGCGGCGTTCTCGGGCTAATTAGTCCTACGGTTGAAGATACCCTTAAGACCTTTAAAGCTAAGAGCTCGAGAGTAAATTTAGTGGTTTTGACCAGTCCTTCGGGAAAACCTAGCGGGCTAGTCATTGAGGAAAACATCTTAC
>JAITJB010000215.1 GCA_031279155.1 Deltaproteobacteria bacterium
ATTATGAGTCCAGGTTAAGATTTGGCTCAACTCGTCATTGTCGTTCAGGCGCGATTTTATTCAAAATCTCCATGAAGACTTAGAGCGAGCTTAGCCTTAAAAATTAAGTTTAATTCCAATTTTGATCTGTTGTAAGAAATAATTTTTTAAAAAATGAGTTTTTTTTTGGCTTGATTAAGTAATTTATTATTAATTAATAGAGAGATTTTAATACGCTAGCGAGTAATTAATAAATAACTTTGTTGAATAAGCGCCTGGGTCTTTTATTGGCGATAAAGATTTATTTTTTCGCCAATCAATTAAATTATTAGCAAGTTTTGGACCTTCTAGTAAACTTTTGCGACCATCTGGCTACTTAAGGCCTAGTTGGATAAAAATTAGCTTTTAGTCTGACAAACGTTCAAAGGTCCCATAATTGTGCCACTTTAACTAAGCCTTTAGTCTGGGCGACCGTCTTAAATGAGTGTATCTATGAAACAAGGTGTTCAAAAATTCGGACGTTTTCTAAGCGGCATGGTCATGCCAAACATCGGGGCTTTCATCGCTTGGGGCTTGATCACGGCCATGTTCATCGCCACGGGCTGGATGCCCAACGAGAATCTCGCCAAAATTGTCGGCCCGATGCTGACCTATCTGCTGCCGCTTCTGATCGGTTACACCGGCGGTAAGATGGTCTACGATACCCGCGGCGGGGTGGTCGTGGCCATCGCCACCATGGGCGTCATCATCGGCGCTGATGTGCCGATGTTTTTGGGTGCCATGATCATGGGCCCCTTGGCGGCTTATGTCATGAAGCGGCTGGACCAGCTGTGGGATAAAAAAATTCCCCAAGGTTTTGAGATGCTGGTCAATAACTTCTCGGCCGGTATTTTCGGCGGTATCATGGCCATATTGGGCTTTTGGGCCATTGGCCCCTCGGCTCAGGCCATCAACAACGCCTTGGGAGCCGGGGTGGGCTGGCTGGTTAGTCATGGCTTACTGCCTTTGACCTCGGTTTTAGTCGAGCCGGCCAAGGTGCTTTTCCTCAATAACGCCATCAATCACGGAGTTTTCACCCCTCTGGGCGCCCAGCAGGCCAACGATGTGGGCCGCTCTATATTCTTCATGATTGAATCCAACCCCGGTCCCGGCTTAGGGCTCCTCTTGGCTTACATGCTTTTTGGCAAAGGCACGGCCAAGGCCAGCGCCCCGGGCGCGGCCATCATCCATTTTTTTGGCGGCATCCATGAGATTTATTTTCCCTTTGTGCTGATGAACCCTATCCTGATTCTGGCCATGATCTGCGGCGGGGCCTCTGGCGTCTTCACCATCAACATCTTAAACGGCGGCCTGATTGGCGCCGCTTCCCCTGGAAGCTTCATCGCCGAAATGACCATGTCGCCTAAAGGCGCCCATCTGCCTAACATCATCGGCATCGCCGTGGCCTGCGGGGTAACCTTCGCCATATCAGCCATTTTGATGAAGCTGTTTGTCAAAGCCGAAAGCGAGGGCGATTTAGAGGCCTCTCAAGAGCTCATGCGCTCCATGAAAGCCGAGAGCAAGGGCCAAAGCCCGGTTAAACTCGATAAGGACGGCCAACCAGACGAGGCTCAAGTAAGCTTAGGCGATGTCCATAAAATAGTCTTCGCCTGCGACGCCGGCATGGGCTCAAGCGCCATGGGAGCCAGTAAGCTTAGGAAAAAGCTTAAAAACGTTGGCTTGGACAATATTGAGGTCATACACTCTTCGGTTGACGAAATCCCCGCGGACGCTGACGTCATCATCTGCCACAACAATCTCTCGGGCCGGGCCAAATCGGCCAATCCCCGGGCCAATCTGGTCGGCATCACCGATTTCTTGAACGCCCCGGAGTATGACGGCTTAATTGATCAACTCAAAGACTCTAAAGCCAAGACCTCATAGATCGTGTTTCTAACTTCCTGAAAAACAAGGATATTGCCGTATGAAACAGATGAGCTACACTATCAAGGATCCCGACGGAATACACGCCAGGCCGGCCGGCCTTCTGGTTAAGAAGTTGCAGAGTTTTCCCTGCTCCATCAACATCGCCAAAGGCGAAAAATCGGCCGACGGCAAAAGATTGTTCGCTGTCATGAAATTGGGGGTTACGCAAGGCGAGACCATCAATTTCACCTTTGACGGCGAAAACGAGGATGAGGCCTTGGAGGCCACGGTTGAGGTCTTGAAAGAGACCGGCTTGTAAGCAACGCCCCAAAAAAAGCTCATTGGCTCCGGGCCGCCAGGCCCGCCCATGAGCCCAAAATATAGGAGAGACCCCATGGCGGCTATCCTTGAGATGGACAACATCGTTTTAAATCAGCCACCCCAACCCTATGAGGAGGTTATCCTGCGCTGCGGCGAGATGTTGGTTAACGGCGGCTACGTTAAGCCAGGTTACATTGACGGCATGCTGGCTAGAGACCGGAGTTTATCCACGGCCATCGGTAACCACATAGCCATACCGCACGGCGAGAAAACCTATAAGGATGAAATACTTAAAACCGGCCTGGTCGTTTTGACCTACCCGGAGGGCGTCGACTGGAACGGCGAAAAGGTTTTTCTGGTGGTCGGCATCGCCGCCCAAGGCAACGAGCACGTGGCCATATTGGAAAACATCGCCGATAAGCTGGAAGAAGCCCAAGACGTCATTAACCTGGTCAACTCAGCCGACCAAAAGGCCATCTTCAGCCTTTTGACAGGGTGACCGTCATGATTGTCACCGTCACCCTGAACCCGGCCTTGGACAAGACGGCCGATGTTGACACCCTGGTCCCCAAGGCCTTGAATCGCCTACGTAATGTCCGGGTGGATCCCGGGGGCAAAGGGGTTAATGTCAGTAAAATCATTAAGATCCTGGGCGGAAAATCGGTGGCCACCGGCTTTGTCGGTGGCCAGACCGGCCGCGAGCTAAGACGCCTAGTTGATTCCATCGGCTTGGTCGGCGATTTTATCGAAGTCGAGGGCATTACCCGGACCAACCTTAAGGTCGTGGACAAGGATTCCGCCTTAACCGAGTTAAACGAACCCGGCATCAAGGTTAGCCCAGAAGAAATCAAGGGCCTTTTGAAGAAGATTCAAGATCTGGCCGGCCCTGGTGGACTGGTGGTCTTAAGCGGCAGCCTCCCGCTCGAGGCTCCGGAGGATACTTACAAGGTCTTGGCCCAGTCCTTGAACCAAGCTGGCTGCCGTGTGATAATCGACGCTGACGGCCCGTCTTTTCGGGCCGGCTTGATGGCCCCGCCTTTCTTGGTTAAGCCCAACCGCTTCGAGATTTTGCAATACTTCGGCCTCAACCCCGACACGCCCAATGAGGAGCTTTGGCCTTTGGCCCAAAAGCTTCTAGACATGGGCTTAAGCTTTGTCATCGTAAGCTTAGGCTCCGATGGGGCCATGTTCGTTACCAAGGATAAACGAGCCTTGGTTAAAACCGTTCCGGTAAAGGTGCGCTCAACCGTCGGGGCCGGCGACAGTCTGGTCGGGGCCGCGGCCTGGGCCATTGAGAGCGGCTTTGATTTTGAGAAAACCGTTAGGGTCTGCATGGCCGCCTCGGTCGGCGCGGTGACCACCGAGGGCACCAACCCCCCAACTTTAGAGCAAATTAGAGAGCTTGAGCCGAAATTTGAACTGAAATTTTTTTAGCCTACTTAAGAAAAAGCCAACCGCCCAGGGCTAAGGCCAGGGGCTTATTCGGGAGATTATAATGAAAGTTAAGGCAGTAAGGCTATATGGAGCTGACGATCTTCGTCTTGAGGAATTCGAACTTCCAGAGCCCAAAGACGATGAGATCTTGGTCAAAGTCATAAGCGACAGCATCTGCATGTCAACCTATAAACTTTTGAAGCAGGGTAAGGCCCACAAGCGTTGCCCGCCCAACGTTGACACCAATCCGATCATCATTGGCCACGAATTCGCCGGCCAGATAGTTAAGGTCGGAGCTAAGTGGCAAGACCAGTTTAAGCCTGGCGAGAAATTCGCTCAGCAGCCGGCCTTGAACTACCAAGGCAAGCTTGACTCCCCCGGCTACTCCTATGAGTACTGTGGGGGGGCCACGACTTACTGCATCATGCCCCAGGAGGTCATGGAGCTGGGCTGCCTACTCCACTATGGCGGCGACTCTTACTTTGACGCCTCCTTGGGCGAGCCGATGAGCTGCATCATTGGCGGCTACAAGGTGATGTACCATACCAACAAGCAAAACTATGACCACGCCATGGGCGTCAAACCCGGGGGCAACGTCTTGGTGTTGGGCGGCTGTGGCCCCATGGGCTTAGGGGCTTTGGAGTATCCGCTGACTTTGACCGATAAGCCCCGCCGAGTGGTGGTCACCGATGTTGATAAGGGCCGCATAGACCGGGCCAAAAAACTTATCCCACCGGAGATGGCCGCTAAGCATTCAGTCGAGCTGGTCTACGTTAACGCCGCCGAGCCTGAGGGTAATTTTGAGAGCTTGATGGCCCTAACCCAAGGCCACGGCTACGACGACGTTTTCGTCTACGCCCCCATCAAGCCCTTAGCCGAGCTAGGCGACGCCCTTTTGGCCTTTGATGGCTGCCTAAACTTCTTTGCCGGGCCCTCGGATTCTAAATTTCAAGCCCTAATCAACCTCTACAACTGCCATTACACCAGTACCCATATTTTAGGCAGTACCGGCGGCAACACCGACGATCTCAAGGAAGCCTTGAAATTATCGGCCAGTAAAGAGCTGCGCCCCTCGGTCATGGTCTCGCACATCTGCGGCATAGACGCCATAGCCCAGACCACGGCCCATCTCCCGGAGATCCGGGCCGGCAAGATCTTGTGTTACACCCATGTCGATCTTCCGCTAACGGCCCTGGACGATTTTGAAAAGCTGGCCGCCAGCGATCCTCTCTTTGAGAAGCTCCACGGTTATTGCCAAAAGCATAACGGGCTTTGGAATAATGAAGCCGAGCGGGCCCTCTTAGAGCATTTTAAGGTAGACTAGCCAGCCTGGCTTAAAAAGCCAGGCCAGGAGGCCAATCATGTTGCGTTTAAACGGCAAAGGGGCTAGTCCGGGGGTGGCCGTCGGGCGGATAAAGTTTATTAGCCATACCATGGAGTTTTTAGAAAAACGCCTCATCGATGACCCCCAAAGCGAGATTGGTCGCTTTGAGGCCGCCCGGGCCCTGGCGGCGGTTGAATTGGGGGAGCTGGCCGTCAGCACGGCCGCCAAGCTGGGCAAAGAGAGCTCTCTTCTCTTTGAGATCCACGCCATGATGCTAGACGATCTCGACTACCGCGAGGCGGTCATCACCCGCATCAAAGGCAGTAAGTTTAGCGCCGAATACGCCGTCAGCGAAACGGCTATCGAGTTTGCCAAAGACTTCTCGGACATGGATGTCAAGTACATGCAGACCAGGGCGGCTGACGTGCTGGACGTCTCGAGAAGGGTGATTGACATCCTAATTGGAAAAAAGCGCGAAAGCGAGGTCCAAAGCGAGCCGGTCATCTTGGCCTCCCAAGATTTCGCCCCCAGCGAAACGGCTCAATTTGAGCGGGACCGGACCTTGGCCTTGATAACCATCGGGGGCTCGACTAATTCCCACACGGCCATCTTTGCCAGAACCATGGCCATACCGGCGGTTATCGGCCTAGGCGAGAGCTTAGACGAAAAGTGTGACGGCCAAATGTGCGTGGTTGACGGATCTTCAGGGCTAGTCATCCTCGATCCCGATGAGCAAACTCTAAATGAAACCCAAGAGCGCTTGAGAAAGCAAAAGGAGTTGATCGAAGAGCTGGAAAAATTCCGGGGGCTTCCGGCCACCACCAAATCAGGCAAAACCATCAAGATCTTCGCCAACATCGGAAACGTCAAAGACGCCCACTTGGCCGTCAAAAACGACGCCGAGGGCATAGGGCTTTTTAGAAGTGAATTTTTGTACCTTGAAAAAACCGATTACCCCGATGAGGAAACCCAGCTGGCCGCCTACAAGTCGGTGGCGGAGATCTTAGGCGGCCGGCAAGTCATCATCCGGACCCTGGACATCGGGGCCGATAAGCAGGCGGCTTATTTCAAGCTGCCCAGCGAGGAAAACCCGGCCTTGGGCTTAAGGGCCTTAAGGATTTGCTTAAAAAACCCGGAAGTCTTTAAAACCCAGCTAAGGGCCATTTACCGGGCCTCGGCCTTTGGTCAGGTGGCCATCATGCTGCCCATGGTGGCTTCCCCCTGGGAGGTGATCCGGGCTAAAGAAATAGCCAGCGAGGTTAAAAAGGATTTAGACCAGAGCCAGATAGCCTATGACCCCAAGGTGCCCATCGGCATCATGGTCGAGACGCCGGCGGCGGCCATCATTAGCGATCTCTTGGCCAAAGAAGTCGATTTTTTCAGTATCGGCACTAACGATCTGACCCAATATACCTTGGCCGTTGACCGTCAAAACTCCTCTCTGGATGATTTCTGCGACACCCACCACGAGGCCATTTTGCGCCTAATAGGTCAGACGGTTAATAACGCCCACGCCAACGGTATCTGGTGCGGCATTTGCGGCGAGCTAGGGGCTGACCCTAGGCTGGCGGAAACCTTTATCGAGATGGGCGTTGACGAACTCTCGGTCACCCCACCGGCCATCTTGCCCCTGAAAAAGCGCGTCCGCGAACTAAGCTAAGGCCCTTAAGCCTGGCTAGCCAAGCCCAGCTAAAAAAATTTCAACTCCAAAGTCCGAAAGTCTTAAAAAAATCAAGGCTTTCGGACTTTTTTTCTACTTCGTACCAGAAAATTTAGGACTTCAAAAAGCCCCTTTAGCCTTAGAAACAGGTTCAAAATTTTTCTTGACCTATGAAAATAAAAGGATATGCTGAGCCCAGGTACGAATTATGGCCAAGGAGCCTTAAAAGCGGTGAGTAAGCCATTTATACACATTGACCACAAAAAATTTGGTGATTACGCTAGAGTTTTCTATCCTAGCTGGGAAAATAATACAAAAAAAATAACCACGGTTAATTTAGGTAGAGTTATAGATTTAAGCAAAGGAATATTTAAAAATAGACAGAGAGGAGTTTTTCATTTTGATTTTGAAACTGGTTTTACTAATTTAGAAGAAGCAAAAATTGATAAAGAAATACAAAATCAAATGCATGAGCAAGCTTTTGTCTTTGGAAATATTTTCGTGGCCCATGAAATACTACAAAGAGAAAATTTATTGTCTTTATTTAGAACAATTTATCCTAACAATGAAGATACACTCATAACTTTAATTTTATTTAGACTTTTAACCTCTGAAAATTATCTAGAAGCTAATTCATGGTGGCAAGGAAGCTACGCTAAAGTATTGTTAGCCGATGCCTCAGTTCAAAGTGAGCGATTAAGTGAGCATTTAGTCGCCTTAGGCAGAGTGAATTTAGAGCCATTTTTTAAAAAATATTTAAATATTATCTACAAAGATGATATATCTGTAATTCTAATTAATAGTACAGGCATGTCTAATGATATCAATATAGATTTAGCGAAAATAGACAATTATAATGGTATTATAACTAATGAGGCGAGCTTGATTTATGTTATAGATAGGCTTAAAAAGACCCCCATATATTTTGGCATCCTGCCAGGTAATATTATGGATAACGCCACCGCGCAAAATATAATTAACGAGCTTAAATCTTATAATATAGATATTAAATACTTAATTTTAGACGCGGGATATTATTCTGAAGATAATATTAACTTTTTATTCTC
>JAITJB010000285.1 GCA_031279155.1 Deltaproteobacteria bacterium
TGGTCGTGGGATCCCAAGGAGACCTGGGCCTTTATCACCCTAGCTACCTATCTAGCCTATCTCCATCTAAGATTAGATCGCCGCCGGCCCTCGCAAGCGGTGGTGCTGGTAATCCTCCCCATAGGCTTTGTCTTTTTGATGATCACCTGGCTTGGCTTACCAATGCTGCCAACTGGTATAGCTAGCGTCCATAGCTATTAAAAAAGCGAGGCTATAATAAAAACGAGACCTTGGGAGCTGGTCTAAATTTACCCAATTTGGTAAAAAGGCCTTAAAAAATACAACTCTAAAACGGGCTAAGCAAAAAATTACTAGAGATTTTATCTGGTTAATTCTAGATTTTTTGACAGCTCTCTCTTGATTTTTTTATAATGGTTTTATATAATAGTCCTAGGTGGGATTCAAACCCACCTTTAGGCCGGATGTGCTCGGAGGAACTTTTTCGGCGATGTTCCATCCTTGAGCTACGGACTAACTTATAGCCAAACCAGCTGGTTAGGCTTACGGGACGATCCTCATTGAGCCGATGATTCGTCCCAAAAGGGCGACGGAAAATTAATCCGTTTTCTTTTGAAGGGCCAAAAAGTTGACGACACAAGAGCCGGAGTTGTCTTAACTTTTGGGTGGGTTGAAATTCACCTGGAGCTTTTCAGATTGAACTATAGGAAGGCAGTCTCATTACTGCTTGCCTGTTGGCCCAAATTCTCCAGGGGTTCCAAGACCCAACGGCCATGGAGCCCCTGGTTTTTTTAGTTGCTCTGACTAATCTAAAAACTTAAAGTAGTTTATGAAAAACTAGTTTAAGAAAAATTAGCATTTTAAGGTCAAGAAGGCCTATCAGATATAAAACCTGATAGGTCATTTTTTTTCTAAAAGCCTCGCCATCCCACTTAGGGCCTCTTAGCCATGAGCCTTAGGACTATTTTTTTATCGGTCTAAATATTGACTTAGGCCAGAGCTTGAATGCCGCGCCCGATTGTGACAAAATCAGAAAAGGATTTAGGCTAAAGTTTACTCAATAGTCCAATCAACGGCGGCTTAAGTAGTCCGCCAAATACCACAAGTAACCTTACGACGGCGGTTACTTGCTTTTAAAGGGCCGAATGCCGATTTATACTTACCGCCACTCACAGGAAAACCCCGATTGTCAGCACTCGCCGAATTTTGATTTTGAGCAAGTAGCCAGGGATCTTCCCCTTACGGTCTGCCCCTGGTGCGGCAAACCCGTAGTCCGAGAGATCTCGGCGCCCTTGGTTAAAGTCAAAAACTTTGACTGCGAACTCAGGGATAAGGGCTTCACAAAATTAGTCAGAGTTGATGACGGAATTTACGAAAACAAGACCAGGAGGGCCGGCGAAGAGAAATACGTCGATCGCCGCCGACCGGAAACACTGCCTCGGTTTGAAAAGACGATTGAAGACTGAGCATGGCCGACCGGCATTATAAAAGTGCGCCCATAGTAGCCGTCCTCGACGGTCAGGGTGGAGGAATTGGGGCGGCGGTCATCAAAGAGATCCGCCGGGAATTTCAGGAGTCGCTGGAGATTTGGGCCTTAGGGGCCAACGCCACGGCTACCGAGAACATGATGCGAGCTCGGGCTAACCGTGGGGCGACAGGCGAAAACGCCATTAAGGTCTGTTTGCCGAAAGTTGACGCCCTAGTGGCCCCCATGGCCGTTGCCTGGTGTAATTCCATGATGGGGGAGATTACGCCGATCATCGCCGAAGCCGTCATGAAGGCCGATGTGATCAAGGTTTTTATCCCACTATCGCAGGAAAAAGTCATCTTAGCTGGCTTTCAGAGTGAACCCTTGCCGCATCTTGTGGCTAAGGCCGTGGAGATACTTAAAAGCCTCAGATAGCTACAAATTTTATCGTTAACCCAAAAAAGAGTTTCTAGAGAGCTTACTCTCTAGGGCGCTCGAAAACCATAAGCCAAACTGGTATGCGAGGAGAAAAATAATGTGCGAGTCTAACATTTACGTCACCCCCGCCGGAACAGAAGATGAGGAAGGCCAGCTATTTTTAGAAGCTGTTGACAAACTTCTACCAGAGGGCGAGAACGTGTGGCGGGTGACAAGCATATTCGGCGAACAAAAAATCATCAATGGCCGCATTAAAAGCATGCACCTTGTGGATCATAAAATCCTCTTCGAACTGAACCAATAGATTTTAGGCCTAATAAAAAACTCCCTTTAAACGACCAATCTAATTATTACGCATAAAAGCATAAATTATGCCAAATGACAAAAAGAATGACTCGTTAATCGGGCCTTATCTTGGCGATATTTTATTTGATAGAATGAAACAAAATCAGCCCAAACTCTTGGGTAATAGGCTTAAAAACTTTGTTTCTCGATAAGCAAAAGTCAGCCTACAAAAAACCAGAAAAAATTAGCAGCTAGTTTTCTTGAGAACTAGAAATTGCATATAAAGGCCGCAAAAAACCCCGACTAGTCGGGGTTTTTTGCGGCCCTTAAAATACTAAAAAGTTAGCCTACAATTTGGTGAAATCAAACTCGGGATCGGCTAAAGCCGTCAAGTTTTGTTCTGATATTTTTTGGCGGCCCAAAGCGGTCGCCAGCTCACGGTTGCCCTTAGTCGTCCCTAAGTTAGTGTAGCCGACCAGTAAGCCGTCTTCGGCTACAACCACCTTGCGGTAGGTAGTTTCGGTTTCAGCGACCGCCGATTTAAGCTTATCGTCGGGATCGAGGTTACCTGCGGCTACGAGATCGAGTCCCGCAACTTTGAGGGTGCTCGATGGCGGCGTGGGCTCGTAGGCTATCCGCTCTTGGCGGGAAGAGACTAAGTTATGACCGGCCACCAAGCCCTCCTGGCGGCCTATGCTCCAGAGCCCGCCAAAGCCGTCAGGCGTCTGGGCGCAGTCGCCAGCCGCGTAGATGCCCTCAAGACTAGTTTCTAGGAAATTATCAACTATAATGGCCCGGTCGATTTTAAGGCCCAAAGCCTTGGCTAGATCTAAGTTTGGCGTTATGCCGGCAGCCACGATTAAGACCTGAGCCGATATTAAAGATCCGTCCTTAAGCTCAACTCCCGTTATCCGATCGCGGCCACTCACTTTGGCTAGAGAAGAATTAAGATGAAACTCCAGGCCTTTTTCGGTCAGGTAAGCGTTAAGCTTTTTAGAGCTGGCCGGCGTAGTCTGCCTAGGGAGGATCCGATCCGATCTCTCTAGCACGTGGACCTTAACCCCAACCGCGCCCAAGGCGCAGCCGATTTCCAGGGCCAAAAGGCCGGCCCCCATGATAACAGCTGACTGAATGCGCTTGGCCTCGTAGTAAAGGGCCATGGATTCGGTCAAATGTCTTATGGTAAAAACGCCCGGTAGCATGTAGTCCACTGGCGCCGGCCTGGCGCATTCTGCGCCGGTAGCTATGAGGAGCCGATCGTAAATTAGGCGGCTACCTAAAGAGCCTCTGGCCAGACGATTGTCCACGCAGACTTCTAACAAGCTCTCGCCTTTGCGCAGTTCGATATTTTTCTCGCGATACCACGAGTCGGGATGGGCATAAATCTTTTCGACAGAAAGTTTGCCGCTGATTATCTCTGGCAATCGGGGTCGATAGTAAAGCGACTCCCTTTCCAGGCCAAAGACAGTGATTTCGGCCGTGGGATCTTTTTGACGAGCAGCCTCAGCTGCCGTTATCCCGGCCACGCCGCCACCAGCGATTACTATGTTCATTTCATCTCCTTATCTTTTACTTTTTGGGCCAGCCGCCCATTTTATGAATAATATCACAGTTAACCGCTAAAGGCTAAAACCAAGCTAAAAAAAAACCGATCGCCCAAAAAAGAGCGACCGGCTTAGATATAATTTTAAGCTTAATTTAAGCTCAATAACTATTTTATATCGACAACTACGTAGTCTTGTGGTCCCTTAGGGGTTTTAACTCTGACCTCATCGCCCTCTTCACGCCCGATAAGGGCTCGACCAATGGGGGTGGCGATAGACAAAAGGCCTTTTTCCGGGGCTGACTCGTAAGGTCCAACCAAGGTGTAGGTCTTCTCTTCCCCTGTCTCCATGTTTTCTAAGGTAACTGTAGCGCCGAAGACGCAACGGCTATAAGGACCGGCTATCTCCACGACCTGGCTGGTAGCCAATTGGGTCTCTAGCTCGGCGATGCGGCCTTCAATGAAGGCTTGACGCTCCTTGGCCGCGTGGTACTCGGCGTTCTCCGATAGATCGCCGTGAGCCCGGGCTTCCTCAATAGCCTTAATTATCTTCGGACGCTCCTCTTTGAGGTATTTTTCTAGCTCCTTTTTAAGCTTATCCATGCCATCGCGTGTAATAGGCGTCAACTCCATGGTCGTGTCCCTCTGACAGAAAAAAATAGGGCCCGCCCAAGGTGGACCGGCCTAATAACAAGACCAACGATCAGATGATTTTATCCGAAGTAGCTGGTCAAAAAGAAAATGGGCTTAGATGATGCCCGTCGTAATTTGTTAAGCTTATCACATACTGGCCCTCAAGTCAAAGAAACAAAAATCTTTAATTTTGATAAAAAAAACGACTGTTTTTTCGAGAAATGTGGTACAATCCTCCTGTCGGTCAAGCCGACCAAGGAGGGTTCACATGACAAAATCGGAAAGCTCCAAAAATGATGTCAATAATCACCAGACTTCAGAATTTTTCGAGGAGAATGGACAGTATGATGAACTGAACGATTTCCTCCGAGAGTTTACCAATTTACTTGTTCAACACAAAGGTGATTTTCCCAAAACATTGCTCTTAGACGCCACACGGGTTCTTCTAAACCACCGAGCCGAGTTCGATTTGGAGTGCTCAGACCAAAACAATCCCATGACTATTGTTAAACTTGAAGACATGATTATACAAATGAATAAGGCTTTTGAAGAAATTAATCTCAAGGTGTTTGCTGATGATGTACAACGTTTGGAAGATGAGGGCTTAATAATAGCCCAAAAAAAAAATGAATTCCGCAAAAAAGGCATAAGACTTAGGGTCTATCAGAGGTACCCCACGACAGTTATGACCGCCGTTGGTCAAATGAAATACCAGAGAATGGCCCTTCGTCCTTCCTTTGAAAAAGACAAGAACCTTTTGGCCGAAAATGGTGTGCATGGTTATATTTATCCACTAGATGATGCACTTGGCCTGACCCAGCTTCCATTTAAAATGACCATAGAATCAATGCTCATAGTGGCAAAAGAGGCCTCCCGGCGCGAATCCTATGAAGACTCCGAACAAAGCCTGAAGGAATTGACTCTCATTACAACCAACGATGACACAATCCGATCCGTTACCAATACCATCGGTGGGTTAGTACACGCCAATGACATGAGAATTGCCTCTGAAGTGTGGGATAAGTTCATTAGTGGTCATCTTGTTTTCCCCGAAACCAAAATAGATCATACCCTATACCTCCAATGCGACGGAGCCATGCTAGCCACAAGGCCGGAAAAAAGCAACGTTACCGACGAACCGTCGCCGGCACCTGAGCCGGAGCACGAAGATAAGAAGAAAAAAGTAATTTGGAAAGAGAACAAATTAGGCATGGCATTTTCATCAGATAACATACGATACTGGACAGACAAACATGGTAAACGACAGCATTGTATAAATAAAAGGGAATATACATCATTTATTGGCACTTGTGACGAATTTTCTAAACTTATGTTTTCTATGTCTATACGTAATGGCTATGGTTCATATAAAAATACTGTTTTAATATCTGATGGTGCGACTTGGATAAGAAATATGAAAGAAATTTATTTTCATGATGCTGTTCAAATACTTGATTTCTATCATCTATGTGAACATATTTATACTTTTTCTAAAGAATTACATGATTTTGATGAAAGTAAATATGTAAAATGGGCGGAAACATTAGTGAACTTGTTTCGGTTCAGTAAATCTAAAGAAGCTATTGAAATCATACGAAAGCTGCCAAAAAGACAGATCGCTAAGGCTAATTTCGATTTTTTACAATATATAGATAATAATAAAAATAATATTGACTATTTATCGTATAGAAAGCAAGGTTTTTTCATCGGTAGCGGTGCCATAGAAAGCGGTAACAAGATTGTGCTCCAGAGGCGTATGAAACAAGGGGGAATGCGCTGGAATATCGAAAACGCACAGGCTGTCGTGTCGCTCAATGCCAAGCGGAGAAGTAATCTTTGGGAGACCGACGTTGTAGATCTTGCCTATATTCATTATGCTGGTGCTCCATCTCACATTGTAAAGCAACGAAACCTTCATTCATTAGGACAAAATGTACAACAGATTGTTTAGAAAAAAACTAGTGTTGGCATGATTATTGCTTGCAATAAATCAGTCGCTTTTTATTTCTACATCCTTTTAGTCGGCAACATCATGAAATTCAGAGCGAGGCAGAGTATAATGATTTCAGGGATTGATGCGCCGTGCGAATACCGAAAGTCTATTTGGAAACATCCGTGTTCAACTTCGTGTTCGCGGACGATGCGCCGGACAGCAAAAGGGACACACTGAAGCTGTTCGAGGAAATCGAAGAAGGCAAATACGAGCCGTACACGTTAGGATTACGTTTTGTTAGGAACTAAGACGCGCCGCCGAGCCAAAACAGGGCATGATGATTGAATTGATCAATTTGGTATCGGATGACGTTTCTTGAGCAGAGCGACGAGGCGGAACGCTTGGCGGACATCTACGTTGCCGAAGGCGTAATCCCGGCAAGGCATTTGACGGATGGGATTGACATTCCCTCGCGTCGGTGAGCGACCTTGATTTTGTCGTGAGCTTCAATTTCAGGCACATCGTTAAGCGCAAAACGATGACAATGACCTATGGAATCAATATTCGGGAAGAGTGCAGACGCATCGGAATCCACTCGCCGACGGAGGTGATCGAAAGTGATGAATGAGCCAAGAGCCATGCGGGAGATACATGAAATCAGGGAGCGGATTTATGAGGAAACAAAAAGCATGACGCAAGCGGAACGCGCCGCGCTCACGCGCCGAGAAGCACAGGAAATGATAGACAAGTACGCACTGAAAGTGAAACGTCCTGAGTGTAAATCCAAAGCGAAAACAGTGTGAATCCACAAAGCCCTCAGAGGCTCTAAAGCGCGGAAACGACGAAGCAGTCGGAACGTTCCGAGTATTTGGCGATGATTGGGGAAGCAAGGCAGGGTGCGCGCACCCTGCCCCAAACGGCCGGAAACCGCTTTCGCGTTTTCCACCGTTTTTGCTTGTTGGGGCAAGCCCCAAACCCCGGAGGGCGAGGCTGTCGCCACGCCCTCGAAAGCCTCGCCTGCGGCTCGGCTGCTCCCGCCTTGCGGCGGGGAAAAACCGTCAGCG
>JAITJB010000011.1 GCA_031279155.1 Deltaproteobacteria bacterium
CTTGGTTGAGAGATCAAGCCGACAATATCGAATACGATCTCATCTTCGAGCGTCTCTCTCAATACTTGGCTGACCAAGTTGAGTTCTCTGAAAACGATCAGCCCATTTGATCGAAATCAGATTGGCTCTTCTTTTGATTAACATTTTTTTTTAGAGTTATGTCTTTAGGAAATGCTCATGACGACTTTAATTAACACCGATCTGCCCTTATGCATTGGCTGCAACAAATGCGTCAGAAGCTGTCCGGTGGGAACCTCCAATGTGACCTTTCTAGACAAGCGCAATCGGCTTAAGGTCAGAATAGATAAAACGAGATGCATCAGCTGCGGCAGTTGTTTAGAAGCTTGCCACCGCGGCGCTAGGCATTATGTCGATGATACGGAATCTTTTTTTAAAGATTTAGCCGATGGTAAACCCCTATCTCTCATCATGTTCCCGGCCGTCAGAAGTAACCTACCGGAGTACAAAAAATCATTCGCCCAATTAAAAAAAATCGGCGTCCATAAGATATTTAACTTATCGATGGGCATGGAGCTTTTCGTCTGGGCTAACCTTAGGTATCTGGAAAACTACAAGCCACATACCATGATCTCCTCCAACTGCCCGGGCTTGGTCACTTTCCTCCAAACCCATCGGCCTGAGCTATTGCCTAGGCTCTCGCCAATTATAAATCCGACCACCATCTTAGCTAATATCATCAAGACCCATTTGGGAAATAATGATGGGCTAGCCGTCGTTTCCGCCTGCCTGGCCAATAGCGTCTACATTAACCAGCCGTCCAATAACCTTAGGTACAACATCTCTATCTCTAGGCTCCGCGATTATCTCATCAAAATGAAAGTTGAGCTAAGCGACGACACGCCTGAGGTGGACTTCGACCCTATTGAATTGGGCTTAGATACTACGCTGGACTTTAACGGCGATTTTCGGACAAATTTTCGCCAATTTCTCGATTCCGATCTAAGGCTCGATCGGCTCCATGGCACCAAATACTTCCCCATCTTAGATGAATACGCTACCGCGCCTCCGGAAACCCTTCCCCAAATCTTTGACGTGGCCGGCTGCGAAGGCGGCTGCAGCATGGGGCCTGGCCGGGTAGAGGAGATCAAGCGCTTTGTCACCAATACTTTTAACTACCACGATCAATTAGCCATCCAGCGCGATACGCCCAAAGAGACGCTACTTAAGCGCCAAAAGAGATTTGACGAAATCTTCCAGTTAGATAACTTTCTGACCTCTTACTCCTCGTCGCCCATGGTTCAGGACTACGTCTCCGAAGACCGCATCAAAGACGCCTACATGAGCCTAAATAAGCACACGACAACGCAGAAGACCATTGACTGCTTTGCCTGCGGCTCCCCCACCTGCTTTGAGATGGCCAGAAAAATCGCCTTGGGCGTAAACCTACCTAGTAACTGCGTCCTTTTGGCCCAAGAACTTATATCGCAATCAAATAAGAAAATTTCCGACTACCTGACCCTAGTAAGGCTCATTGGCGAATACATGCTGGCCAGCGGTAGTAATGACATAATCACAACTATCGAACACTCTCTAATGGCCCTGTGCTCTTCATTAGACATCAGCCGCTCATCTATCTGGCGGACCACTTACGACATAAATGAACTACCCAAATGCGATCTGGTCATAAGTTTTCCGGCCCGCATCCACTTTACCCAAAACACCATCAATTCCGATCTCCTGCCCGGCTGGCTCGAGACTCTGTCTGACGGCGAGATCATCACTAAGAGCTACACGGATCTAACTACCCGCGAGAAGTTATTTTTCACTGGACGAAACATTGGCGTCCTATGTATGATACCCATCATTGCCCAAGGCGATTTTTGGGGCATTATTCTCATCGCCAGGCGCCACAATCAGACTTTCACCAGAGAAGAGATTTCCGTTATCGAATCGAGCGCCTTTTTGATCATAAGTAGCTTGATAGCCGCTACTTACGACGATCCCAAGTTTTTTGACAACCAGCTGTTGACCTCGATCTTGTAGGTTTATTGGCCGAAATTTTATTACTATTGTTGGAGCCCCCCACTTCATGACCAAAATCTCTCAGGCCTTATTGAGCGTCTCTGATAAAACTAACCTAAACACCCTAGCCCATTACCTAAACAGCCGCTCAATTAGGCTGATTTCGACCGGCGGTACGGCCAAGGCCATTAGTAGCCAAGGCTTTCCGGTAACCGAAGTGGCCGATTATACCGGCTTCGAAGAGATGCTTGACGGCCGGGTCAAAACCCTCCACCCTAAAATCCACGCTGGCATTCTCCACCGCCGCGACTTGGCCGACCACGTGGCCCAGATGACCATTAGAGGTTGGCCGGGCATTGATTTGGTGGTCGTCAACCTCTACCCCTTCGAAGAGGTCATCTCTGTAGCCTCAACCACCTTTGAGGAGGCTATCGAAAACATAGACATCGGCGGCCCCTGTCTCTTGCGGGCTTCAGCTAAAAACCACGCCCACGTGGCTATCCTATGCGATCCTAATGATTATGACGATTTTATCGCTGAGATGGAGAAAACAGATGGCGAACTTTCCTCTAGTTTCCGCCGCAAACTAGCCCAAAAAGCCTTCTCCCGTACCAGCCTCTACGATCAAGCTATCAGTAACTATCTCGCCGCCAAACTTTAGAGAGTAGCCAAGATATTCCAGTATCTAAACTCCTAATCTAGACTATTGCCACACTAACTTTAAGGATAGTTAATACAAATTGGAATCTTTAGTTTGGTTTACCTAGCTACAATTAGCTTTAGGTAAACTAAGATGGTTTTTTTGGTTTTGTGGCCACTGTAACCTTAAAACTTGAGATTTCCAGTACTTAAGCCGTGAGGTCTCACTTTTGAGCCCTTTATTGTGACATAGAACGAGCCCGCCGCCAAAGTATTTTTCCGGGCTACACTGGCCTCTCGCGCTCATCAAGTCTAGTTATTTAGTTAAAAATCTAGAAAAACGAGATTTTTCTATGCCAATAAACCTTAAAAAGAACCCAAACAGCTCTCAACCTCCCCAAAGTTCTCAATCTACACTAAATTCTCAGCCTCCCCAAAATTCTCAGCCTCCACAAAACCCTCGGCCTCCTAAGGCCAAATCGGGCCTGCCAATCCACATCTACATCAAACTGGCCGTGGCGGTGGTAGTTCTTTTAGTGAGCTATTCGGTTTACGTAAAAAAAAGCAAACGAAGCGCCAGGTCAACCCAAAGCCCTCAGGTCGTAAGTACAGTCCAAGCCCAAAATAATACGATAGCTAACGACGCAGCCGGTTACGACCAAGCCGCCAACACGGCCCTTTTAGTATCTTCTTTAGGCGACTGGCGCGATCCCACGCCGGCCTCAACCTACTTAGAAGGCGCTGAAAAGGGCGTAGCCGAAGATCAGTACAAGTTGTCCAAACACTATTTTTTTGGCACAGGTGGAGTTAAGGCTGATAATGACCAAGCCCTAACGTGGCTTCAAAAAGCCGCTGACCAATCTTATCCGTCAGCCGTAACTGATCTAGCAATCCTCTATGATACCGGTACGATTTTATCGGAAAATCCAGAAAAAGCCCTTTATTGGTACCAAAAAGGCGCCGAATTGGGAGACGCCGCCTCAGAGTTCGAATTAGGCATGGCCTATGACAGCGGCCTTTTAGGTCTAAATGTCAATAAGGCCAGGGCGGTTGCGCTAATAACTAAATCTGCTGACCAAGGTTTCCATAAAGCCCAATACATCTTAGGCGTCTTATACGATACCGCAGACGGCGTGGCAGAGGACAAAGCTAAGGCTGTAGAGTGGTATACAAAGGCCGCCGAACAAGGCTTCGTCTTCGCCCAATATAACCTTGCCGTCTCTTACAACATTGGTGAAGGGGTAGCTCAGGACAAAGCTAAGGCCGTGGAATGGTATATGAAGGCCGCTGAACAAGGCCTCTCTAGCGCCCAATATAACCTTGGCGTAAGCTACTACAACGGTGAGGGTATCAAAGCCGATGAAAAGAAGGCCATCGAATGGTTAAATAAGGCCGCCGCCCTGGGTCATGAAGAAGCCATAGAGGCTCTCAAAACTATTAGATAAATTTTCTGTTTTTTTGGGCTCTTACAATTTATTGGCAAAATTAGACTATAACCAAGGTCAGAATTCGGTCAACCGGCCAAAATTCTGTTAGTTTTGGAAAATACTAAATTTTAATGCCCTTGGCCTAGGATTTTAGGCTGTATTGGCCTTAGGTCATCGCCTGGGCTAATGAGTAGCCTTTTCTTGAAAATATTCTTAGATAGTTGTTCGTTAAAACTTAGACATAACCATGCTAAGTTATCATTTGCTAGAAATCTAGCGGAAGGAAGTCTTTCTATGTCTACAGACCTTACTAACCCCCCAAGAAACCGTCAGGCCCCTCAATCCAAACTTTCACCGACAATGGTCCGCTACATTAGTATAGCCGCAGCTGTGGTCATTATTTTGATCATCGTTTCGGTTCTAAGAAGCAAATCCCCGGAAGAGGCCAGCCAAACCCCAAGCACTCAGGTAGCCACTACTGCTCAAGCCCAAGAAGCTCCCGCAGCCACAACCGCTCCAGCCCAAGATAATACGGTAGTTAATCCTGCAGCCACTAACAGAGTAGAAGAGGCCATGGATAAAACAACTCTTTTATACACTTGGGCTGATTCCACAGAAGCTTCAACCTACTTAGAAGGCGCTGAAAAGGGCGTAGCCGAAGATCAATACAAATTATACAAGCATTATTTACTTGGTACTGGTGGAGTTAAAGCTGATAATGACCAAGCTGTCCAGTGGCTTCAAAAAGCCGCTGACCAATCTTATCCGCCAGCCGTAACTGAGTTAGCTATCCTCTATGATACCGGTACGATTTTACCCGAAGATTCACCAAAGGCCTTAAATTGGTACCAGAAAGGCACCGAATTAGGAGACGCCGTCTCAGAGTTTGAACTAGGCATGGCCTATGACAACGGCCTGTTAGGTCTAAATGTCGACAAGGCCAAAGCGATTGAGTTGTTCACTAAGTCTGCTGACCAAGGTTTCAATAAAGCCCAATTCATCTTAGGCGTCGCCTATGACAACGGGGACGGTGTGGAAGAAGACAAAGCTAAGGCTGTAGAATGGTATACAAAGGCCGCCGAACAAGGCCTCGTCTTCGCCCAATACAACCTTGCCGTCTCTTACGACAATGGTGAAGGGGTAGCTGCGGACAAAACTAAGGCCGTGGAATGGTATATGAAGGCCGCTGAACAAGGTCTGGCTAACGCCCAATATAACCTTGCCGTAAGCTACTACAACGGTGAGGGTATCAAAGCCGATGAAAAGAAGGCCATCGAATGGTTAACCAAAGCCGCCGCCCAGGGTCATGAAGAAGCCGTAGACGCCCTTAAAGGCATTTAATAATTTTTCTGTTTTATTCTGATCTTAAATTTTCCCACGAAATTATACTATGACCTAGATCAGAATTTGGTCAACCTGCTAAAACCCCTGATAGGCCAGAAAACACTAAAGTTTACTGGCCTATTGATTTAGATAACCAGGTTTTCCAGCCCATACGTGATAAATTCTAAATTTACGATATCTGTGGAAAAACCATATCAACCATGGTAAATTGACTTAAGCGAATTCCCGAGCTCCAAGAATCCAGGCCAGGGCCTGCCGGCGAATGGTCCAGAAAGTTGGCCAGCCATTCTATATCATTAGCTGTATCTTTTTTATTAATTTACTTTTAAGAAATAAAATAAGCTAGATTGGATAAATTAAATATTTCTTTTTTAAATTCATTAGTTTAAAAAATCATCACGCAACATACTGATTTTACTAATTTTTTTAAAAGCCCAAAAAAATGCTCGCTAAAGTACGCGGGGCCTTGATTTTCAAGGGTTTCCTAAGATTTTGCAGCCAAAAACAGGCGAAAATGGTTTTTTTTCGATCAAAAACACCGAGGTCGTCGAAAATGGCCTCTACAGCCCTCTTTCCACAAGGCTTTTAGAGGGTAGGGTTGCAATGACTTCTCAGCTGAGGGGGGTTACGACAACGAACTTATATTCTGAATTAATGTCTACATTGTTGCAATGACTTCTCAGCTGAGGGGGGTTACGACCTAATGCTTCTTCTATAGAGAACCCTTTTAATGTTGCAATGACTTCTCAGCTGAGGGGGGGGTTACGACTCTTGGGAAAGAAATAAGATTTCCAGAAATAGTTTCAATGACTCCTCAGCTAAGGGCTGTTAC
>JAITJB010000043.1 GCA_031279155.1 Deltaproteobacteria bacterium
ATTCGGTCGAGGTCAGCACCAAAGTCCAGAGCCTCTTTCGGGGTCTTTTTTCCAGGGAGGGCTTCTTTATCCTAAAGGTCAGCGGTCGGGGCACGGTTTTTCTTTCCAGTTATGGGGCCATTCACCCCATTGAGCTTAAAGACGGCGAACAGTTCGTCGTCGATAACGGCCATTTAGTAGCCTGGCCCGATTACATGACTTACACCGTTGAAAAGGCTTCCAACGGCTGGATCAACAGTTGGATGTCCGGGGAATCTTTAGTCTGTAGGTTTACCGGCCCGGGCTTAGTCTTGATCCAGACCCGCAACCCTGACGCCTTTAAAGTCTGGTTGATTAAAATGGGGTTTTTGCCCAAAAAATAGTCAGCCGCAACTATAGTCGCCCTGATTCATAGACTTTTAGTTTTTATTTTTATAGAGCAATTTATAGCCATTAGTCTGGTCTCTAACGCCTTTATCCGCGTTGTCAATCAAGGCGACGGCGCCGCCAATGCCCGTTACCATCTCACATCTAAGGGTCTAAACTTGTCAAAATACGAGATTCTCTACGATCAAAGCTTTCCTTTGGTTCGCTACAACCTAAACGCCGGCGAAAGCATCAAAGCCGAGGCTGACGCCATGGTGGCCATGTCGGCCACCATTGACGTCACCGGCGGCGTAGAAAGAGGGATCTTAAGCGGCCTAGGCCGGATGCTCTCTGGTGAGAAATTCTTTTTCCAATACCTTAAAGCTACCCGAGGTCCCGGCCAAGTCCTCTTTGCCCACTCGTATCCTGGCGGCATCACTGATGTGGTTTTAGACGGCTCCTACGGCATGAACGTTCAGAAGGATGGTTTTTTGGCCGCCACCGATTCGGTCGAGGTCAGCACCAAAGTCCAGAGCCTCTTTCGGGGTCTTTTTTCCAGGGAGGGCTTCTTTATCCTAAAGGTCAACGGCCGAGGCACGGTCTTTCTTTCCAGTTATGGGGCCATTCACCCCATTGAGCTTAAAGACGGCGAACAGTTAGTCGTCGATAACGGTCATTTAGTAGCCTGGCCCGACTACATGACTTACACCATTGAAAAGTCTTCCAAGAGTTGGATCAGCAGTTGGATGTCCGGGGAAACTTTAGTCTGTAGGTTTACCGGCCCGGGCTTAGTCTTGATCCAGAGCCGCAACCCTGACGCCTTTAAAGCCTGGGTGAAAAAAGCTAAGTTTTTATCCATATAATAGTCAGTCACCACTTAAGTCGCCCTGATTTACGATCTTTTATTTTTATTTAAGGAGCAATTTATGGCCATTAGTTTAGTTAAAGGACAGAAAATTTCACTAGAAAAAGAATCCGGTGGCGGCTTATCGAAGGTCGTCATGGGTTTGGGTTGGGATCCCGTCAAAAAGAAAGGTTTGTTCTTCTCTAAGCCGGTGGAAATCGATCTCGACGCCTCGTGTATCTTATTTGACGAGAAAAAGACCCCGGTTGACTTTGTCTGGTTCAACCAGCTCAGAAGCCGCGACGGCTCCATTACCCACACAGGCGACAACCTAACTGGCGAAGGCGAGGGCGATGATGAACAAATTATCGTCGATCTAGCCAAGGTGCCTGGCCACGTCAAATACTTAGTTTTTACGGTCAATAGCTTTAGAGGCCAGACCTTCAACCAGGTCCAAAACGCCTATTGCCGCTTAGTCGATGAGCGCAACCAAAAGGAACTGGCCCGCTACACTCTCTCGGGCGGCGGCGATCACACGGCCATGATCATGGCCAAGGTCTACCGCCATCAAAACGAATGGAAGATGCACGCCCTAGGCGATCCAGCCCAGGGGCGCGTGGTCGAGCAGCTTATTGCCGACGCCGTTAAAATTCTTTAAAACGCGCTTTTGTTTTCCTATTCGCCAGCTCAGGCAGATCATGCCCTTTTGGCAAGCTAAAATAATCGCGGAGTGGTCCTATGTTTTTAGTCAAGGGACAGAAAATCTTGCTCTCGGAGGTGACCTCCTCAAGGTCGCCCGGTGTTGAGGTTAGCCTGAGGTTAAATGGCCCTGGAAACATACTTCACCTTTGTATGGGCATTGACGCCAACAATCAGGCCAGCGACCACCGATTCATTTTGTTCGCCAGGCGCAAGGTCACGCCCAACGGGGCCATGTCTTTCCATGGCCCCGCCTTTGGCGAAACCACGTCCTATAGGATAAATCTCGATAAAGTGCCGCCCCATATTGTCCGCTTGGTCTTCGCTGGCGTCATCGCTGGCCCGGGTTCTCTTAACCAGTTGACTTACGGCCATATGATGCTGACCGACCCTAGCGGCGAAGTCAGCCGTTTTGTCGTCTCTGGCGACGATTTTACCCATGAAAAGGCCGTCATCATGGGCGAACTTTATCTGCGTCAAGATGAGTGGCGCTTATCCTCCGTTGGCCAGGGCTTCTCCGGCGGCCTTATGGGGCTGTATCGTCACTTTGGTACTGAATTAGGCGATGAGCCAGATTTTGAGCTCGTAGGCCGCCCCCAAATTATCATTTTGCCTTTGGAACACACCGATGAAGATGGATCTGAAATCGCAGAAGGCTTCGATCTAGAATCTGTCGATGATTTACTTGACTTAAACGATGGTGAGGATCCGACTACGCCCTCAAAACCTCCGACCAGACCCTCCGAAATTCGACTGTCATTAATGCTAGCGCCCCAATCAGCCGGAATAGAAAATCTCACCTTTTACTTCCCTTCCGGTCAACTTAAGGTGATTGTCCAAAAGTCCAACTATCTCTTTAGCCATCTCACGGCCGTAGCCGAGCGCTACAACTTAAAAAGACCTTTTTTATTTGTCAGTAAAGTCTTAGGTAAGCATTACCCCGTTAGGCCTTCTAGGGTTTTAGATGTCCACCAAAAGCTGGCCGCACTCATGCCCCCTCTTTTGCCGCCGGTGGTCTTTATCGCCATGGCCGAAACGGCGGTCGGCTTAGGCCGAGGAGTTTTTGAAAGCTATACCGCGCAAACTAAGGGTACGGAAGCCCTTTTCACGCAAACGACTCGCTACGCCCTCTCGCACCCATTAGCCTTTACCATCGATGAGCCCCATTGCCACGCCCCTAAACACCTGGTGTACCAACCGGTTTTAGAGAGCAGCCGCAAGATTTTTAATGAAGCCCAAAGCCTAGTTCTAATCGATGACGAGATAACCTCAGGCCGAACGCTTTCTAACTTAACCTTAGCCTACAAGGCCTTAAATCCCAAATGCTCTCAAGTTCATTTGGTCTCCATAACCGACTGGTCTGATAACTCGCTTTTAAAAAAGATAGCTCGTGAATCAAACTTAAAAGCCG